>CAMYOI010000496.1 GCA_947259955.1 uncultured Gammaproteobacteria bacterium | reverse complement strand
CCAATCACCCAATATCGGCCTCCGGCCACATCCAGGTAGGGGAACACCACCGGCGTGAAATGGCCGGAACGTCAGGACCCCAAACCCTATTCTGGCTCCAGCATCCACAGCTGGAGTCGGAGATGAGCAACAAGATCTTCGCCGCACTGCTGGCAGCACATCTTGGGGATGTGCACGGTAACATGTGACGCCAAGCGAGGAATACAGTCATGCGAAAAAGGGCTTACGCGAAAGAACTGAAGCGCTTACATCTTTGCCGTCCTTTCACTAGCGATAATACAACTTAATGATCGTACCGAGTTACCTCGAGCAGCGATCTTCAAAGGCAAGTTCTGACCCAAACTTGCCACCAGCGACTGTCTGCTCCTGGCCGGGTCCTGACGGACAAAGAGCAGTAAGATCCAGGTGTTCGAGGCCAGTTTTCTCGGTCCGCTATTGCGGAGACAGCCGCCAGTCGATAACGGTCCGGGACAGAGAATATCAGCGTTTCCCATCAGTCTTGACCCGACCCGAAGCGGAAGATTACGAAATGACGGCCAACTACGGAATTTACTTTGGAGTTTGGCGTAGCTTTCGTTAGTCAACTATGAAAAATATGTGAGAGATCCTCCGCAGTGAACTGCTGTTCGAACTGTTGGAGACTTGAGTCGAGCAGATCCCAAGGCTGAGCGCTCGATGTCCAGATTTCCGTATTCGGTTTGAATTCCGAAGGGTTGTCCAGGCTTGCGGCGACAACGATAACGATGCCTGGAAAACCTGGCTGGAACATCACCAGCGAACCACAGTCCGGGCAAAAACCTCGTTTGAGTTCTCTGCCGCTGTCGCAGTCGACCGCATAATACTTCGGCTCATTTGCAGTGAGCTCAATCTTGTCGATCGGTACCCAAAAGAGGGGGACGAAGCCGCTGCCGCTCGCCCGCTGGCAAGCCCTGCAATGGCACTTGTACTCGAGCATGGGTTTCGCCGTGCACTCGTATCGTATTGATCCACAGGCACATCCGCCGGTCATGGAAATGCTCATCGAAGAATTCCCCGCAGGTAGGCGCTTTCTATTTGATGTAATTGTAGCGGCTTCAAGGGCTTTTGGAGTGTTTTTATGATGTAACTCTACGCCACTATCACAAATCTATGGTATTCACAATTCATCTAAGACTCGTTAGGAGGCTAGAACGATGATGAGCGAGATGATGAAACAGTGCTGCGGCGACGATGGTATGCCGAATTTTGAGAAGATGAAGCAATTCATGGAGCAGTGCGGGAAAAAGGGATTCAACGAAGAGCACATGGACATGATGAGGGAGTTTTGCGCAGGAAAAGACATGCCGGATTTCGAAAAGATGAAGGCTATGATGGAAAAGTGCGGATGCCGCATTCCTGAATCTGAAGTCTCCCAATAAGGAGATTTCTAATGGGTTTTTCTTGGTAAACGGTCTATGCCAATTAATCTACAGCCAACAGATATCTCTGGCGATCTAGAGAACACCAGTTCCGTTCTGATCGTCCCATGTCCTGTCTGCCCGTGCTTCAGTCTGGCAATGCAGAAAGACTCGCCGTGGATCGAGTTCTTCAAGCACGGCCTCAAGACCGGGGCCCTCGAAGACCACATAAAAGAGATCCTCAATCCCCTAGAAGAGCAAGATCATGACCCCAGAACAGCGCGATCAGATCGTTTCCATCATTGCCGAGACTAACGACCTCACTCTCGCCACCCTGAGAGAAGACGACTATCCTCAAGCCACCACCGTCAGTTACGCAAGCGACGGCCTGACTATTTACTTTGGCACATTGGGCGCATCGCAAAAGGCAAAGAACATCGCTTTTTGCGACAAGGTGTCCGTGGCCATCGACTGCCCTCACACCAACTGGGAGGAAATTCATAGCATTTCTTTGGGCGGTAAGGCCCATGTGGTTAAGGATGCGGACGAATTCGAGAAGGCGAGCGAACTGTTGATGAAAAAGTTCCCGGAGGCCGCGAAGTACGAATCCGAGTTTGAAGCGGAAATGGAAGATTTCGTTTTTATCCGTATCGAGCCGGAAGTGATCTCTCTCCTGGACTACAGCAAAGGCTTCGGGCACACGGAGCTCGTAGAAGTATAAACAATCGGAGATGTAGAGCGGGCTACTGGGTATCTGAAACCTACTCGCGATCACGGTGTCATCCCGGCCAGGGCGACGCCCGTGAGCACATTCCTGGCGAACGGCATAGCGGTTATCCTTCTTATTCATGAGGATGACGCGACTGCGTGGCTCTGAGCAATGTGGAAGAAAGCAGAAATAGTGCGCGCCGGTGCGGCGGTCGTCGTGACGATGGGCGGTTGGGTGCTAATCCGGCTACTTTTGCCGGCCCTCGACTATTATCCGCCTGAGAGTCTGACGCTTGTTCTCGAGCGCAGCTGGTTCGTCACTGCCGGCATGCGTAAGCCCACGATGTTTGTCTACGGCACGGTGGCAGTCGTGCTCATGGCGGTATTCTTCAAAGTCGTGCAGGAGCGCTGGCCGGGACGCCGCAGCGTTAAGGGATTGGCGTTCGGAACCTCGCTCGGTGTTGTGTGGTCGTTCGGATTCCTCGGTGGCTGGGCGTTCTTGGGGACGACGCTTCGTGCGGAACTCTTGAACAGCGTCGTGGATGCACTTCCGTTGGGGATCGCTGGATGGCTCATTGGGTTGGCGGTGGGAAGCGATGTCCCAAAGTCAGAGCCCAAGATGTCAATGCCTTGGCTGGCGGTCCTCTTGGTGGCGTTCGGATTCGTGGTCATTCACGCGCTGGGTGCCACGCTCCTAGACGACCTTCTTGGGCCGGCGTCGCCCCTGTTGTTCGTCCCTACGACATTACCTCAGATCATGCTGCTCGCATCGCTCGGAATCTGGGTCGGAGGGATGTACGTAGTCCTGCGCTCCGGGCTGCCGTTTGACAGCACTTGGGCGCGGGTCGCGTTCTTTGCGTTCGGTGTCTTTGGCCACAGTTGGACGTGGTTTCACCTGTTTCTGGTCATCATCGACTTCGCAGGTGTTCTGCACGTGGGTCTTCTCGCCGGTCTCATGGGTGCGGTCGGTGTGTTCGCGGGCGCACTCGCCTATGAAAGGCTCGCTCGGGTGATACCGAGAGTCGGGTGGCATCCGAAACAATGACGGAACCATCACCAACGAACGGATTTCCGGCTGCCTTCTTCGCGCTGACTTTACTTCTGTCGGTGCCGTTTTACGTTCTCAACGCGCTCGCTTACTTGCACATCGTCGGCGATCCTGAGCTCGAGCCTGTCTACATTGCGTTGTTTACCGTCACGACGTTCGCATCGGCCGCGATTCTGACGTTCCGAGGGCGAGGGACCCGCGGCGTGAGGGAGCTACTCAAGAGGATTGCAGCTAAGCGGTGGTACGTTCCCACCCTGTTCCTCGGGCCTCTCATACTGTAGTCGAACCGCTCTCCCGGTGTTGCCACCATTGGCAGATCCGGTGCGAATTGCAACCAATCGTCCGAGTGTTGTAAGGCGAACAACCC
>CAMYOI010000495.1 GCA_947259955.1 uncultured Gammaproteobacteria bacterium | reverse complement strand
CGCGTCAAGCTGAATGGCAACGCCGCCGGCGATCTCGACACGCTCGCTATCAATGACATCGAGGCCGAGATCCACGACGGCCGCGTATCTGCCTCGGCCACCGGTTCCATTGCGAACGCCATGCGGGCGGACGGGATCGATATCTCTGTCGGATTGAAAAGTGAAACGACCGCCGCGCTTTCCCGCTACGCGGGCATGGAACTGCCGGAACTGGGATCGATAAACGCAAGCGGCCGGGTCCGGTCAACGGGACAGAAGTTCGGCCTGGAGAACCTAGACGCCAAACTCGACGGCGGCAACGTCAACTTGAAACTATCGGGCGGCGTAAGCGACTTGGTAAACATCGAAGGGATCGGCGCCGCAGTCAACCTGAACATAGATTCCTTCTCCGAGCGAAACCTGGCTGACCTGGAGCGCCTGCTCGCACAGTTCGGTGTGGAGACGCCACTGCAGCTGCTGCCCGCGAGCGCGAACCTGTCGGCACGCGCCGAGGGGAGTCTTACCGCGCTCGCCTTAAACGATATCAATGCTGAGTTCCGAGACGAGGGGCTTCTGTTGACTTTGGAGGGTCAGATCGCCAACATCACCGCTCTAAAGGGGATCGACGCGCGCGCCCGGCTGAGCAGCACATCTTTGTCGGCGTTGTCCAAGTATGCCGGCACGGAGTTGCCCGAGACCGATCCGGTTACGCTCCAAGCCACGCTGCGCGATGGTGGTGGAGCGGGCGTACCGGCCACGCTGTCGGCACAGGCGCAAACCGGTGCCGCGAAACTCGATCTCAACGGTCAGGTGAACAACCTCGACCCCGGCGGGGACATCGCCGCTGCCGATATCGCTTTGGAGATCAACTTGACGTCGGATTCACTGGCCGATTTCAGCAAACTGGCGCAAACCGAACTGCCCGACAAGGGTCCACTTGCCCTGTCCGGCATCGTAAGTATTCATTCCAATGACTACGCCCTCAATGGTTTCGAGTTCACCCTAGACGACCAGGCTGCGCGCGGCAACCTTGCGATAAATCTTGGGGAAACCGATTCCGACCTGTCAACGATCAGCGGCGAGCTGAACATCCCCTATCTCGATCTGTCACCCTTGTTGCCGAAACCGGCCAAGGGAGAATCGGTGGCGGAGTCCGTGCCCGCCGCATCGGCGAAGAAACCGGGCACCAAGGACGCCAGGGAAGATGCGGAGATTGCCGATGCGGAGCCCGATGATTTGGAGGTCGAGGCTATCGACCGTTTGTTCAGCAAGGATCCGCTGCCGTTGGACCGGCTGCGCAAGTTCGACGCGGATTTCGCGGTCACGGCGGACCGGCTAAAGCTGGGTAAGACGGACATGCGTGAAATTCGGCTGACGCTGGCCCTGCACGAGGGACTGCTCAGCATCGACCCCCTTGAAGGCCTGGCGGGCAATGGAACGATCAATGGAAAGCTCACGATGGATGCCACTACCGATGTCGCCAGGCTGGTTGCCGACCTAGTCATCGACGATGCCCCCATGCCCAATATTGGCGGCGGTCTGGATTTAAGTATCAAACTCGACGGTGTCGGTGCGACCGCCGCCGAGCTCGCGGGCGGACTTGACGGGGGTGTTCTGATGGTAGTGCGAGACGGCAGCATACCCCGCGGGTTCGTAACGGAGTTCGGCTCCGGTATGATTTCATTTTCCGGGGGCAAGAAAGAAATGGCACTGGAGTGCGGGATATTGCGCATGGATGTCAAGGACGGTAAGGTCGATTTCGAAGACAAGCTCGCGGTTCAACTGTCGGACGTAACCTGGTTGGGCGGAGGCAACATCAACCTCACAACGGAAAAACTCGATGTGGGGATTGTGCCCAAACCGCGCAAGGGCATCGGCATCAGCACGGGTCAGCTCGCCGGCCTGGTCCACGTGGGCGGTACGCTAAAAAATCCAAGCATCCAGCTCGATCCCAAGGACGTCGCCTTGAAGTACGGCAAATACATGGCTTACATGAGTACCGGCGGCCTATCGTTGCTGGCCGAGGGCGTCGTCAACAAATTCCAGGCGAACGTCGACGTGTGCAAGCAAATTCTAGAGGGAACCATATTCGGCGAGAACGCCGAAACGACTGATAAGAATCAGGGTGGCAAAATCGACGCTTCGAATCAATCCGAAGCGGCGGATACCAAATAGGTACAGGGTCGGAAATCTCGGGTAAAAGAACCGGCCATGAAACCGGCGGCAGAG
Source organism: uncultured Gammaproteobacteria bacterium (assembly GCA_947259955.1). GTDB lineage: Bacteria > Pseudomonadota > Gammaproteobacteria > Arenicellales > JAANXG01 > JAHEKE01. The sequence continues at coordinate 2,534 of CAMYOI010000495.1, read as the reverse complement.
GAATCCGTCAAAGCGTGTCCTCGGCGAATTCCAATTCAAGCGGCAATCGGCGTCAGAAAAAATTCGTTGCAGTGTGATATCCAGGAATAGTTGCTGAGATCTGCGTATTGAGTTTGAGAAATGCCGCTAACAACCGCCGGTGTATTTCCGGCCAGGGATTGATGAACCCGATTCTGGTTGTAGTATTTCCTAAAGGCCTCAAGTTTCCGCTCCAGGTCGTGCGCATTCCAAAAATAGATGTGATCCAGATATTCACGATGAACCGTTCCAATCAGTCGCTCAACGAATGGATGTGATATTGGTGTATACGGGATGGACTTAATTTCTTTGATTTCAAGAATTCGCAGGTTGGCTTGCCATCTGTGATAAAGAAACAATGGGTCGTTATCTGAACTTAGGTGGTGTGGAGTGCTCTGACTAGCAATGGCTGTATTGAACATACGGCATAGGGTGATACCATCGACATCGCCCGCATGAACGCCAAAGCCGATGATGCGACGCGTGAACTGGTCCATGATCACAAGCACCCAGTGGCTCTTCAATAGAATGGATTCACACCGAAACAGGTCAATACTCCAAAGACTGTCTTTCGTGTGACCAAGGAAGGTCAGCCATGATGGTCCACCGTCATCGGGCATTGGGCGGTAGTGTTTGGCGAGGACCCGCCGAACCAGATCCTTGTCGATATCCATGCCGAATGTCCTGGCGATTTGCTGCGCGATTCTAAGGCAGCCAAAGCACGGATTGCGTAGCTTTAGTCCAACAATCGCCTGGATAAGTTCGGGTGATGGACCCTTGGGGCCTGGCTTACCTTTTCTGCCTGATGAATACAGCAACCGGTACTTGCGACTTTTCAACAAAGCATGGAATCTCAATAGTGTCGATGGCCGAATAATTACGGCAGCTCGCTGGATCCGGCGTGGGTCAAGAAACAGCGAGCAGAAGCCGAACAGAAACCGATCAATCGCCGAAAGATTAGGCGCGCGTCGCCGCGAACGATTGACGACCAAGAGCTGTTGTTTCATGAGCAAGCTGTCTGCGATAACGGCCCGCGCACCAACTGGCCCCAGGAGCTTGGCGATCGTGGTCAATAGATGGGCGAGTAATATCAGCAGATCCTTCATGGCAGAACAGGGTAGGGAAGCTTACGATCATGAACAAGACTGTCTAAGTTATGGTTTTCAGGTAATAATTAGGGAACCTCTGATCAAAACATGAACGATCAATTTGAGCACTTCGCAATAGCCCTGCTATTACGTGCGTTTCCCGCCTCGAACTCGATCATTTTAAATCTCAACATGATTCGTCCAGTTTTAATCAGAGGCTCCTTAGCAATTCGCCTAGGACAGGTTAGAAATCCCTCGCCCCAGATCGCCTTTGTTGTAAAGCCGACTCAACCATTAAATCACCACGATTCATACAGTATCCCCGTAGCGGACTCCGCTCGATAATCTGGCTCTATGCCAGTCCTTAGAAGAAAGCAGAATTATCGAAATATCATCCTTGCAGCCGATACGGCGCATGAGACAGTTGGTGTTTACTTAAGATCGGGACTTACTAGAGACGTCATATGGCGCGGATTTGTGGAATTACGACACGCTCAAGGAACGCCCGTAAAACTCAAGATTCACTCTTACCAAACTATAAACTACGGACCTTGGATTCTGCTTAAAGAAAACGAGTATATACAGGGCTGCGTGATGGTCGGAGAGGGTGTTCACGGTGTGTTGATCGACGGGGTACCACGAGTGGTTAACACAATCACCTGGCCGGGTCTACGGTGAGTAATTTGGCACTCTCCTCACCGCTTACAGAATTAACCAGTCCAGGTAACGCCGAGCTTCATATATTTTTCCTGCAGCATTTTCGGCAAGGTCGAGAACGCACTAATGACTTCTCTGCAGTTTGCGTAGTCGCAGAAACAGTCAAACACGTCTTGCTCACAAAAAGTATAGGTCGAATAGTCGTAAGTGATCTCCGCGTCCTTTTCAATGTCGGTGAGAGCTCGTACCGCATATCCGTCCTGGTCAAATATCAGGCCTGTATTTGGACAACAGGAATGGTTCATGAAATCGTCTATATTCCCCTCCGGGGCGAGGTAGTAGCCGGGTTTATGCTCAAAGCAGTCTTTGTTTATGTCATAACCTTTTTGAAGCGCAGCCTCCCTGGTCATTTCATCTTGAAAATAATCCAGGTTGTCGTTAACAATCACATTTTCTCCGCATTTGAACGTCTTTGCCGCATAGACGCCGTACCCGCAGTGCGGAGTCGGGGCGATATAAAGATACAAGCACTTCTTTAACTGCTCTAAGATATCTAGTTTTACTGTTGTCAAAATTTGGTTATCTTCGGCAATGAATGTTTCATTTCTGGATTCTTTTTCAATGTCACATCAAAGTACAACGGGTATCCGCAGTGATAGTGGCGCCGTTTAAGGTATTGTCACGTTGACCGACTGACAGGATAATCATGCCATGAACAAATCTAAAAATCCCTATCAAGGTCACCGTTTTCCACCCTAAATAATCAGTCAT
>CAMYOI010000494.1 GCA_947259955.1 uncultured Gammaproteobacteria bacterium | reverse complement strand
AGCAACGTGGATTTGCGCTGTACACTGCCCATAACCTCGACGGAGAGACCCTATTTCCAGAAGGCACGATCCCCCGCGACGACGATTTCCGTATCGACCCGGATGTGATAACCGAGCTTCAGGTCGATGATCGCCGCGGCTACAAACACAACCCATGGGACCGCGGGCACCTGGTGCGCCGGGCGTCGCTCCATTGGGGGGAATTGGACGAAGCAAAAAGGGGTGACAACGAATCGTTTTTCTGGACGAACATCGCGCCCCAGCATACTCGGCTTCATAGCAGTGCGTGGGGACACATCGAACGTTGGATGGTCGGGTTTGCCGATGAGCACGACCAGCGAACCTGCATATTTACCGGCCCGGTCTTTACATCCGACGATCCCGAGCACCAGAATTTTCCGGACGAGGAACCAATTCGGATTCCTGCTGCCTTCTGGAAGATTATGGTAATCAAGAACGATCACAAGCTCAAAGCCGCCGGATTTCTGGTTTGGCAGCGAGACTATGACAAAGACAACCCCGTCACGTTTGACCCTCACCTGGAGCAGGTGCGGATCACGACTCTGGAGCACATTGTAGGGATGTCTTTCGGGAACTTGCGGGATCTCGATCCGTTGCGATTCCCGGAAACCCCCGACCGCCGCCGCCGACGTATAATGGCTGCTGTGGAAGCTGTCGACCGGGAACTCACCACCGCGCCGACGGTAGGGCCCTTCGTGGCATCGCAGAACGATATCGTACTGTAGGGCTAACGAATAAGGTTAGATTGTGTAAGCGAAGCGAACCACAATCTGAGCCGTTTGTTGGACAAGCCCGTCGGAAGTGTTGAGGGTGGCTTTATGTAGGAAATATCTTTTCAGGCCCACTTGTCCTGAAGAGGCCCCATGGTGGTCTGTTCCTCAAGGTAAGCAATATTCGTTGTCATTGCGGCAACGGTTTGTGGAAACTGGAATCTATTATCGTATTTTACCCTTATCGAAGACGAGCGCATCCCTTGGCATCGGTTGCCGATGTCCGGATGCGCCGGATTGTCGCTTTCGGTTACATAATCACTGTACCCGCCGCTTCATGTTGTCGGAGCCGGAAGAACAGGTGGTATCTGTGTACACACAATGTTCATCACGGCACCGCAACAACGGCATGTGAGTTGCGGGCGTATTTTGACCCAAGCCAATGCCCGGTTCGGGTCGAAGCCCAACAGGTACTGAAGCAATGCGATCAGACGTTTACTGTTGGGGTGTAAGAAGCCGAAGTTACGGGCGCGTCTGAAACCTTTGGGCAACACGTGCTGGAGGATCAGCCACAGGAACCTGGCGCCGGAGACTGTTCTGTATTCGATTCGCTTGGATTTGCTGTCCCGGTAGCGAAAGGTCACCTGCCCGTTTTCGCAGGCGATAATATCCTTCTCCTGAATCACGCCTTTATAGAGATAGCGGCCAAGATAGACCAACGCCTTCTGGCCCGTGCCGACGGACTTTACGTCCACGACCCAGGTTTCGGGGTATTTGGTGGGCAGTTCAAGCCCCGTCTGTATGATGGTGTCGAGCATTTTGGCGCGAAAGACCTTGGCCAGAGCCTTGTGATTGAACAGATAGCCGGATGGGTTCTTGCGTTTACCTTTTTTGCTGCCTTTGGTTCGCCACAGTTTTCTGTCTCCATCGATGGCCGCGGCGGGCATCACCAGATGCACATGTGGGTGGAAATCCAGGCGGCGTGAATGAGTATGCAGGACGGCGATGGCCCCGGGTATTCCCTGGAGCTGTTTGTCGTTCTGACTGAAAGTCCGTACGGTCTCCCAGACGCACTGAATCATCAACGCATAGAGCTGGCGCTGATTGAGCCAAGCCAGTGAGCGAAGTTCGACCGGCAGCGTGAAGGTCAACAGAAAATACTCGGCAGGCAACTGTTTGTTGAGCTGGCGTTCCAGCCATTGCTGGCTCTCATGGTTCTGGCAGTGAGGGCAGTGGCGATGTCCGCAGGAGTGTGGCACATAGACTTGACTGTCACATTCGGAGCATTGCGCCAGCATTTGGGGGCTGGATGAAGTACGACACACTTTCATGGTCGCAAGCGCCTTGCGATGGGAAGGCAGGATTGAATCCTGGTATCGATCCAGGAATTCAGTTTCAAAGGTATTGATGATCGACGACAGCAGAATCATTTGACTTTCCCCCAGTCAATGGAAAAGTCATTCATCAAGCGATTGATTGCTTGTCTGGCGTTATGGTTTGTGTTGGAGGTCAGGTGGGTATATCGGGAAGTGGTCAGAATGCTGCGGTGGCCGAGGATTTTCTGTACTTCGAGCAGATCGACGCCCGCTTCGATCAAATGGGTGGCGTAGCTGTGGCGCAGGCTGCGCGGGGTGATCTTTTTTTTATCCCACAGTCAGCGACCACCTTGCTCAGGGTGGTCTGAACACCACCCCGATCCAACGGCGTTGTAGCCGAATGCGCCGACTTCAGGCCACCCTGGCGATTGGGGAACAGCAGCACTGGATTACGATGAACCTGCCAGAAACGGCGCAGCAGGTTGAGCGTTGCATCCGGCAGGGGAACGAAGCGGTCTTTATTCCCCTTGGAATCGCGGATATGGACACGCTGGCGGCAGGCATCAATATCACCCACCTGAAGACGCAAGCCTTCACCGAGGCGCAGGCCCAGACTGTAGAGGGTAAAATAGAAAACCCGGTAACTGAGGGTAAAGGTCTCTATGATCAGACGTTTGGCTTCTTCAATGGTGACGATATCCGGCAAGCGTTGAGTCTTCGGCGGCTTGATCAGATCAATGTTCTCCCAGGGCTTATGCAGCACGTGGGTGTAGTAAAACTTGAGGCCATAAAGATCGAGCTTGACGGCGCTCCAGGAGTGAGAGTCAAGCAGATCGGTGAAGTAGTCGGTCAGCTGCTGTTCAGATAGATCGTCGATATGATGATCGAAATAGGCACCGATGCGGCGGATGGCTCGGGAATAGGCTTCGATGGTCTTGGGTTGCAGGCCCTTGAGCTTAAGGTGCTTAAGATGCGTTTCGTAGTTCTGCTTGAAATCTGAATCGGATGATGATGTCATGCTGTTGTAACCTCGTGATTCGCGGTTGAATAATCCCTCTGAGTGAGGGTGTGAGGTTACATTTTAGATTGCAGCCGGCGACGACGCATTTCTCCGCGAAGCGGCTTCGTCCAACAAACGGGTGCAGCGGGCGACAATGAGCTGCCGTTGGACCTGAGCGTTAAATGTCCGGTTATGGCCGAAAGCACCAGTACGTTTCCGTCGAAATCTGATACAAACACTCAAATTTCGACGGTCCGCAATGAATCTGTCAACTGCCGGTGGATTTTTTCAGGTTGGAGAGCGTAATTCGCTGCGGCGCACCAGCGGCAAACGGCCAGGTCCGGCCGTTTGGATAGACACGCTAGAGCTGGAATGAATCAAGTCAAGGAAGCGGCCGTTCGCGTTCGCCCCACGCTAGAGCTGGAATGAATCAAGTCAAGGAAGCGGCCGTTCGCGTTCGCCCACGCTGCGGTCGGCATGGCCCCCGAGCGTATTCACATCATCTCCATCGGAGCTAACCCGGTCGAATACAAAGCGGACGTCCAATGGTACATGGCCAACCTCATTCTTGGATGGGCCTCCACCGCTTCGTACCCGAGCAAAATCTGCCGAACTACTCTGGTAGCCCGAGCTCTCTTAGGGCATCTCTCAGATGATCTTGATCCACCCCGTTGGCGAGCGCTGCAACGGTGGGAGTGGTGCTCAACCTGAAGTCTGGCTCCAGCTCAAGAAGTCGCGAGGCTGCATCAACCATTTCTTCACTTCGATGCAATCGTGAATAGCTCGCAGCAAGCCATACGACACTGTGTGCATTCTGCTCCGACAGGCGGCTCAGCGCCACCACCGCGTCTTCATAGCGTCTTGCCTGAAAGTAGGCGATGCCTAGAGGCCAATCGTAGAATTCCGGATAGTGCGGATTAAGCCTTTTGGCATTCTCTACGCAATTTATGGCGTCTTCCGGTCGGCCAATGTAGGCCAAGGAACTTGCTTTGCCAATCAGAGCGTCTGCGCTGTTGGGGTTGAGTGCTAACGCTTTGTCGTAGGCGTCTATGGCTAGGTCACACTGTCTGTTCGCGCGATATGCCAGTCCGAGTGCCATATGAGCAGTTTCAGCATGCCTATCGAGCACAGCTGCTTGCTTGGCAAATTTCAGTGCTCTTGTCGAGTATGCAGATGTGTTGCTCGATGTGAAAAACGTCTCCGTCGAATTCACGTACGACAACCACGTATACGCGTCGGCGTAATCCGGATCGAGGTCAATGGCCCTTTGCAGGTATTCCATAGCCCTTGCGTTGTCCTCCCGGTTGTAACGGTGTTTATGCCACTGTGATCGCAACACCAGTTCGTAGGCAGTAAGACTGGTCGTTGGCTTTCGCGCAGCGCGCTCCTGATCAAACTCTACAATTCGCCCCTGGTAGCCGAAAAGCGTTGCCGCAACTGAAGCAGCGATTTCATCTTGCAAAGCCAGGACATCATCGCCGGTCCTGTCCAGGCGGTCTGCCCATTTTGTTTCGCCTGTAGCGGCATCAATCACCTGGACCGTAATCCTCACACGACTTCCTGACTTCTGGACGCTGCCCTCCAGCAAGTAACGAACACCAAATTCCTTGCCCACAACAACCCGGTCAGTACTGAGCTGGTCGCTCCAGACGGCAGACCGTATGGTCAACAAGCGATTCCTCGAAAGCTCGGTGACCAAACCGTAGCCGATGCCCTCCGCTAC
>CAMYOI010000493.1 GCA_947259955.1 uncultured Gammaproteobacteria bacterium | reverse complement strand
GACTCCCGCAGGGCGAATCGACAAACACCCGCCTTCGGCGTTGCATCCGCTCCCATTAGCTCGCTAGTGCTTCGCGAATGCGCCTTGAATTCGGATGCTCGTCGCTTCGCTGAATGTCACAGAATTTACCACGGGGTACACTAGCAACGGCATCGTCTGGCCTGGGTTTCAGGGATGCAGTCCATTCCGTACCCAAGAAATCAGTCGTCCCACTACCGGAAGCGTTTGATAGAACCCGCCGGCGCTGTCCCAGAAATCCTGGTGCAGGACGATTTTTCCATGTTCATTAAATCGGAGATGCGTCATCCCCACCGTGTTCGAGGTCCGCGCGCTTCCCATGACATCGAAAGACATTTCAAGCTGCCATCTGACATAAACATCGTCACCGCTCCGCGCGACATCGAGAATTCGGGTTCTGATGTAGTTTGTTCTCTCTCCCGACTTTACGAGATAGGCAGTCAATTCCTTGCGAGTCGACAGCGTGACGAGGGTGTCATTGAAATAAAAGGTCTCCGCGTATGCGTCTTTTACACGCTGCTCCAGGGTGTTGTCGTCGAAATTCTCGTACACGCCGGAAAACCCGGTGAGCATTTCCTGGTCAAGGGTTTTGCCGGAAGCGGTCAGCGACAAGTAGGTGCGGACGGAATCGTCGTCTGCTAACACTGCGCCCGACAACAAAACTCCCGTCAAAATCGCCGCCGTCGTTTTTTTCAAAGTAATGCCACCCATATTAGTGAGGATCTTCAAGCCCGAAGTCTGGGGCATGCCGTGTTATTGCCACGTGAACAGCCCGGCGCCGCGTCTTCACAGTTTGTTCACAATACGGGCATTAATGTTAGCTCCAAATTGCCAAACCTTACATCGTTGTCCAACTATAAATCACCCATGGCGCTGAAACACGGCCACTCGGCCCGGGGACGCAGCGGGAAGCCATCCGGATTCGTGCCACGTACCGAACTGCGCGCCGCCGGATTCAGGCAGCGCATCACCCGGTCAGGGGGCTTCGCTTGAAACTCGCCGTCATAGGGGCGGGCATCTCCGGCATATACTCGGCCTATGAACTGGCGCGGAGTCATGACGTCACGCTGTACGAAGCCAACGCACGGCTGGGCGGACACACCGACACTCAACATGTCGCGACGAACGGCGGGGCATGTTCGGTGGATACCGGGTTCATTGTTTTCAATCAACAGAACTATCCCCTGTTCAGCAGATTCATAGACGAACTGGGCGTGGCCTCGCAGCCTTCGAACATGAGCTTCAGCGTAAGCGACAAAAACTCGGGCCTGGAATACAATGCGACCAGCATCGGGGGCCTGGTTTGTGAGCGCAGAAATCTCGTTCGTCCGGGATTTTACAGGATGCTCTCGGATATTTTGAAGTTCTACAGAAACAGTCCAAGCCTTCTGCATTCCGGTGACGATGATATGACCATCGGTGAATTTCTCGATGCTAATGGGTACGGCAGTGATTTCATTCACAACCACATCATACCCATGGCAAGCGCACTTTGGTCGTCTCCCCCATCAGCGGTGTCGCGTTTTCCCGCGCGATATTTCGTCGCATTCATGAACAACCACAGCTTGCTGCAGGTGGCAAATCGCCCGCCGTGGCGAACGATTACAGGTGGTTCGTCCACTTATGTCAGATCATTCGAGAGACAATATTCGGGCCGTGTTAGGGTCAATTCCCCGGTAATCGAGGTCAAAAAGTCCCTCAATGGTGTGCTGGTGACCACCGCGGACGACGACGCCGTTTTCGATGCGGTCGTGTTGGCGTGTCACAGCGACCAGGCCCGCGCCATGTTAGACGAGCGCATGGTCGAACAGAGATCGATTCTGGGTGCCATCCCGTATCAGAGCAATGAGGTAACCCTGCACACCGACGCGTCCGTAATGCCCCGCAATCAAAAGGCATGGGCCAGCTGGAATGTGGTCAGGTTTGCGGACCGACGCGAACACTGCGTGGTTACTTACTATATGAACCTGCTGCAAAGCATAGATGAATCCACCCCGCTGCTGGTATCACTCAACGCCGATTGCCGTATCGATAGGAACAAAATTCTGCTGCGCCGACACTATGACCATCCCGTGTATACTCCGGAATCGCTGCGCGCTCAGCGCGAAATGGCGAATATCAACGGTCGCGACAGAATCTATTTTGCCGGGGCCTACCTGGGCTGGGGTTTCCATGAGGACGGCGTGAGGAGTGCCCGCCGGGCGATAGATGCAATCGAAAGACTGCGGGTGCCCGATGCTGCATAGTGGAATCCAGCAGGGTACTATCAAGCACCTTCGGATCAAACCGAAGCGGCACTCGTTTACCTATCCCGTCTTCATGAGCTTGCTGGATGTCAATGAAATCGGGAGCATTTTCAAGCGCAGCCGGTTGTGGTCCATTGGTCGCTTCAACCTCATCAGTTTCCACCGTGATGATTACCTCCAAGGCGATGAGGACATATACACCGAAGTAAAACAAAGGATTGCCGACGGCACGGGACGAAGTTTCAACGGAAAGGTATATCTATTGACTCATCTTAGGTACCTCGGATTCTGTTTTAACCCGGTCAGTTTCTATTTTTGTTACGAAAAAGATCACACCCATCCGGAATTCATTCTGGCCGAAGTAAACAATACTCCCTGGAACGAAAGGCACTGCTACGTTCTCGAATACAGCAAGCATGACGGGGAACAAATGGAGTTCACTTTCCCGAAACAGTTCCATGTTTCGCCGTTCATGCCGATGGATCTGGAATACCGGTGGCGCGTCCGTCTGCGTGACGGGAGAATCGTCGTCGGGATGGCGCTTTATGAAGAGGATTCATTCTGTTTCCAGGCTGTTCTCGATCTCGCACATGAGCCGATCACGACTTCATCCATGAGACGGGTGCCCATCAGGTATCCGTTCATCACGATGCTGGTCGTTTTACGCATTTACTGGCAAGCCCTGAGATTGTGGTTGAAACGGGTCCCCATCCACGATCATCCAAAGCATGAATTCAACGAGGTCAACTATGAGCACGATCGCTAAGAGCCATAGATGGACAGGCCGTGGTCTGGATACTTTTTTTCGCAACACGTTGATTAACCAGCTGTCGCGACTCGAAGATGCGCAGGTCGAAATCTCCGATCCTATCGGCACTAACGTCATCGGTCTGGATTCATCGGACCTGAGGGTCAAGCTGGACATCTTCGAATTAGGTTTTTACCGCAAAGCCGCTCTGGGTGGATCCGTAGGCGGCGCGGAATCCTACATCCAGGGGGAATGGGAAGCTGACGACCTGACCAACCTGGTGCGCGTCTTCGCGCGCAACCAGGAGCTGCTGGACGGTATGGAGGGAGGGCTTGCCCGGCTGGCAAACGGTCTACTTCGCATTCCACATTGGTCAGAAACATATCCGAACACTACGACGTCGGTAATGAATTCTTCGAAACGTTTCTGGACGAGCACGGAATGTACTCCTCGGCGACCTATCTGGATCCGGGCGAACCTCTCGACCGGGCCTCAACGGAAAAAATCGATCGGATATGCAGAAAACTCGAACTTGGAGCGTCCGACTCGTTAATCGAGATTGGCGCGGGATGGGGCGGATTCGCCTGTTACGCGGCCTCCCGGTACGGCTGCACCGTAACTACGACGACCATATCGAAGGAGCAGTACGAAGCGGCGACGGCGCGGGTCAGCGCCGCCGGCCTCGGCGACCGAGTCAAGGTGCTCATGCAGGACTACAGAAAACTCGAAGGGAAGTTCGACAAACTGGTCTCGATAGAAATGATCGAGGCGGTCGGGCACCAGTACCTGGAAACATATCTGGCCAAGTGCTCCAGTTTGTTGAGGCCTCACGGAATGGCGCTGATCCAGGCAATAACGATCGAGGATCGACGCTATAAACAATCCCTGCACAGCGTGGATTTCATCAAGCGCTATGTTTTTCCCGGCGCCTTCATACCCTCGGTCAGCGCAATCGTCGGCGGTGCTGGAAACGACACGGATTTGAGGTTGATCAATTTGGAAGATCAGGGCGAAAGTTACGCGCTCACCATTGGAGCGTGGCGCCGCAAGTTCGAATCGAATCTCCCGCTGATCAGGCAGTTAGGATACAGCGAGGAATTCATTCGCATGTGGCGATTTTACCTGGCCTACTGCGAAGGCGGATTTCTCGAGAGGACGATTTCGAACGCACAGCTCCTGTTTGCGAAACCCAAAAACCGCTGCGGCCAGTGGTTGGCAACGCCAGGGTGAACATGTTCTTGAACGTCGTTTTCCTTCAGGTGCTTTGGTGTGGCGCCATTCTGGGGGCTGCGAACGAAATGATGATGCCGGCGCTTGCCTGGTTCGTTATGTTCTTCTGCTGGCACGCCTGGTTCAATGGGCACGCCCGGCAGGATCTGGCCATCGTCCTGTTAGCAACCCCGGTGGGCTTCGTATTGGACAGCCTGTGGGTTCAACTCGGTTTGTTGGAATTCAGCTATGCTATTCCTCATCCCGGGTTTGCGCCGTATTGGATCGCCATGCTTTGGGCGGGCCTCGCGCTTACCGTTAATCACTCATTGCGCTGGCTCCAATTCCGTCCGCTTGCGGCGGCTGTGTTATCCATGATTTTCGCGCCGCTCTCGTATTTTGCCGCCTCCAGGCTGGGCGCGGCGGAGATTATTGAACCATTGCGTCTTTACGTGCTCCTCGGCCTGAGCTGGGCTGTTTTCATCCCCTTGCTGCTCCTGTTCGC
>CAMYOI010000492.1:3551-4631 GCA_947259955.1 uncultured Gammaproteobacteria bacterium | reverse complement strand
AGCTTTGTGGCGCTCCCCGGTTCACTGGCGACCGCGGCGCCACTGATGCCCACCACCAGTACGGCCACGACGGCAGTGGCAATCGGATTCTTGATGAATACCATAGGCTTAGTCTCCTTCGTTCTCGCTGTGAAGAATGGGCCCACTGGGTGTCGATATTTATCGGCTCCCAGGAGAGTGTTTTGGGTCATTCGATCGCCATCCCCGTATCCTCTATGGCGGTCACGCAGCGCGGCTGAAGTTTCGATTTGTTGTCCAGCAGACATTGGGCCAGCCGGCCTTCCCCCGCCGCCACCATGGCACAGTGCGCTTCCAAATCCTCATCGCACTCGTTGGCGACGTAGGTCAACGCACCGATAAATCGTTCGAGCTGGGCGGCGGCGTCATATAGAGCCAACTCACATTGGCCCGACAGTTTGTCCTCGTGCGCATACAGACACGCCAGTAAGCGGCCTTTCCCCGGAGTTACCTGACCGCAAAAGCCAGACAGTTCCCCCTCGCACCCCTTGGCGACGGACTCGACAATGGACTCCATGCCTGAGGCTGGTGTCGCGACTCCGAACGACAGCATGATAGATACTAACACTGCGTAACGTTTCACGAGTTTGTCTCTCCTCTTATTGAAGTTGACGGCTGGCTCAATCGTGCAGCCTGCTAAGGCTGCAGGTACGGAATTACTAGCCACCGGACTACTGCTTCGGCGGCTCGTACGGATCGCTCTGCCCGAGTTTGATCGGCGTCGCGCACTTGGAGCCTAGGCTACTGCGAGAATTCGTACTTAAACCCGAGCGTAATGATATCGACTCTGAGGTCAGCCACGTCGGTGTCCACGCGCCCATATTCCAAGAACAAGTTCGGTTTTCCGAAATCCCATTCGATGCCGATGGCACCGCCGAATTCCGTATTGTCTTGATCGTCTCTGACCGGACCGATACCCGGTATGAACTGGTCTGACGTCGCGCCGACTTTGAATGCACCTAGCTTCGCATACAGGTCGACTTGCTCCGCTACGCTCCAGTTGGCCACCCCCACCAACCAGAATGTGTCGCCATCGACTGTGATGCCGCCGTCACCTTCGTA
>CAMYOI010000492.1:0-3523 GCA_947259955.1 uncultured Gammaproteobacteria bacterium | reverse complement strand
CGTCGAAGCTCAAATCACTTACGTCCTGGTAGTTGGCGTCCAGACGGCTGGCACCGATCCCCAAATACCAGCCCGTGTCGTCGTCGGCGTGCAACGCGACTGCACCAAACGCCAGCACTAGGGCCGTTGCACCCACAATGATTTTCTTGGTTTCAAGAATTGTCATGATTCACGAGTCTCCTGTTTGTTGGTCTAATCACCGCCACATCTCTGCCGGCGGTGTGCAAAGTTTGGGCGAACACTGTTTATCGAACGCCCGTTCCAGCCTTTGACGATCTTAGAATCAGCTCCGCGTAAAAAACCACACCCTGGCGTAAAATTATCGACCCGGCGGCGTAAAAAAATGGTCGGGCAACGGTTCAGGAAACAACAAACCAAGTGATTACGTCACCGAAAGCCGCCCGACGGATCGATGGGTCAGGCGAAATCTGACCCCACTCCCGCCTAAAAGATCTCCGGCACGGTGTGCGAGAAGGTCAGCGTATCGGGGGTGTCTTTGGCGCGGGCGATGAAGCGCTGCTCCTGGACGGGAGCAAATAGAATCAATTTCTGGACGCAACTTGGTCCATTTCTGGGAAAGCTCAATACTCCTGTTCATTGCCCCTGAAGCTCTTCTCTTTTAAACGTATTTCAGAGTTTGGTGATATGATTTTGCGTTCTATTGCAGCCACGCCTCACTCAATCATTTATTCTCCATTTGCTTGGTTTCCATGAGTTTGATCAGTTGGCCTCCTGGGCAAGTAGTTGATCCAACAACTTCCACAGCTCCTTAAGTGACGAGAAATGTTCCACACGACCCGAAGCAAGGTGCTCGATACGGCCCTCATAGCGGGTGAACCCTTCCGCGTCAGCGGGATGAAACTGAACGACGAAGGCGCGGTCCACCGGCAGTGTTTCGTTGGATTGAGTTCGCTCTCCCATCAAGTTGCCTTATTAAGGTCTTAGGCAACAATCCTAGAATCACCGCGCGTAAAAATACATCAAGTTAACGTAAATTTTCAGCCCATCCGCGTCAAATTCGCACGGGCGTGGAGGTAGTCCTCGTAATATTGGTCAGCGCTTTGACCGTTCTTGGTCACCAGCGTCGGCCATCCAATGGCAAACCCTGCATATCCTGCGGGCCTCGTCGCTAATAAACGAAATACGTTACATTACGGCACATGACAGCCAGTGACATCCGCTTTGGCCCCTTCTTCCTTGGGTGCGAGCCCGCTCGTCTGAAGCGTGGCGAGGAGGTGGTAAAGCTGCGTCCGAAGAGTTTGGACGTGCTGTGCTACCTGGCCCAGCGTCCCGGCCAACTCGTCGGCAAACAGGAACTCCTGACGCGGGTTTGGACCGGCAGGGTGATCAGTGACACTGGCCTGCGGATGTGCATAGGCGAAATTCGGTCCGCTCTCAGGGACGACGCCGACGCACCGCACTATCTGGAAACCGTGGTTGGCCAGGGATATCGCTTTCTCCAGGGTGCCGGAGGCAAGGCGCCTAATTCGGACAGCACGGGTCCGATCGTCGGGCGCGATGCCGAACTGCGTCGTCTGGATGAACTTTACCAGTTGGCGGCTGCGGGCCGTACGCAGTTGGTGCTGCTTGCCGGTGAGCCCGGGATTGGTAAAACCACGATGGTCGAGTTGTTCCTCGATGGTATTTCCAAAAACCACGATTCTCATGTGATCCAGGGCCAGTGCGTTGTCCATTATGGCCAGCAGGAAGCCTATGGCCCGGTGCTGGAGGCCATCAGGACATTTTTTCGCGGTCATAACGACACCGGGTTTATTAAGGCTATGGAACGACATGCCCCCGGTTGGCTGTTGCAACTGCCCGACCTGCTCGATGACGTGCTGTTAGAGCGGATAAAACGCAGGACCGAGGACATGGTGCCCGAGCGAATGAAGCGAGAATTCTGCCAGCTGATTACCGTGCTGGGCGAGAAAAAACCGCTGGTCATGGTGATCGAGGATTTGCACTGGGCCGATGTCACGACCCTCGATCTGCTCGCTTTTCTCGCCGAACACGCCGAGTTACCGTTGATGATGCTCGGAACCTATCGGCCCGCGGATGCCGTTATTTACAGTCAGAGCCTGCGCGACACGGTCAAGGAATTAAAAGGACGCGGTCTGTGCCGGGAACTGATGCTGGCGTCGTTGGCCGAGGCGGACCTGGCGAAATATCTCGCGGGTCGGTTAGTTGGCGAAGTTTCAGATGATTTGATCGCAGGACTGTATCCGCGCACCGGTGGTAATCCGTTATTCATGGTCCAACTCGTGGAGGAGCTGATCCGGACGCAGGCACTGGTGTGTCATGATGGTGTGTGGGGTATCGGTGACCGGGCAGGGGCGCTGGAAACCGATGTACCGGAATCGCTGCAATCGCTGATTTTGCGCTACCTGGAGGCAATGCCGCCGGCGCACAAGGCAATGCTGGAGGTTGCAAGCGTCGTCGGGTTGGAGTTCAGCGCCGCCGCGATGACCGATGCGCTGGACGAAACGATCGAGGAAATCGAAAGCGTGTGCGCCAATTTATCGGCAGATGGCCAGTTTATCGAGCCGGGTGATCTTTTAACCTGGCCCGATGGCACGCTGACCGGTAGTTTTCGCTTTCGGCACCACCTGTATCTCGAGGTTATTTATCGTCAGATTGCCACAGCGCGGCGAGCGCGGATCCACCGCAAGGTCGGCAAACGGCTGGAAAAGGCCTGGGGTGGAGACCCGCGGGAGATAGCCGCGGTGCTGGCCGAGCACTTCGAGCGGGGCCGCGAGCCGGAGAACGCGGCGCGGTATCGACGGATGGCCGGCGAGCGGGCGCTGGGTCTGCACGCCTATCACGAGGCCGCCCAGCATCTAGAGAAAGCGCTCGCCGCGTTCGACCGGGCCCGTAGCCGGCCGATCGACGGAGACCCCGAGGATGCGGTGCGATGGGAGCTCGAAGTCTGTACGGCGCTGGGCTCGGTTCTGAACGTGACCCGTGGCCACGCCGACCCGGAGGTCGGGAAGGTCCACTCGAGAGCCCTGTCGGTCCTCGAGCGCCTCGACGATCCCGCGATCCAGATCCAGACTCTCTTCAACCTGTGGTCCTTCAGCACGACGGTGGCCGAGCTGGGAGAGAGCGCTCATCTCGTGACCCGAATGCTCGAGCTGGCCGCAGGGACGGAGAACGACGAGCTGGTGCTCATGATTCATTGCGCCAGGGCCCGGACCTGTTTCTTTCACGGGGAGCACGCCGAATCCGCTGACTCCGTGCGGCAGGTGTTGACGCTCTACGACCCGCTTCGGCACGGCGACCTGCCCAGACGCTATGGCCAGGACGAACCTGGGGTGATCGGCCTGGGTGTGGACGGCTGGCGCCTATGGCTCCAGGGATTTCCGGCCCAGGCTGCGACGCGGGTACGCGAGGCCTGTGAGCTCGCCGAGCGTCTCGACACCCCCTGGGGCAGGGCGTTTGCTTGGGCCTTTTTGCTCGCGACGCTCCAATTCCGCGGGGATACCGCGGAACTTTCCCGGTGGGCCGGCGACCTGCACCGCCTCAG
>CAMYOI010000491.1 GCA_947259955.1 uncultured Gammaproteobacteria bacterium | reverse complement strand
CCCATGACCGGGTCTGCAGTGACAGAATGCGCCGGTTCGTATCGTTGTCATCCACAATCAATGCCTGTTTACCGCTGAGTTTGGGTTGTGTCTGATGCAGATACTTGTTTTTGGCGTCGGCACAACTTTTTGCACGAATTGTGAAATGAAACTGGCTGCCCTCACCTGGTACTCCGGTGCTTTCCACCCACATGTCACCACCCATAAGCTCGGAAAGTCGCTTGCTGATAGCCAGCCCCAGGCCGGTGCCGCCGTAGCGGCGAGCGGTGGAGGCATCTACCTGGCTGAACGATTGGAACAACCGGTTCCTTCTATCCGGGGAAATACCAATTCCTGTGTCACTTACGGTAAATTGAATTTCGTATTCCTTCTCGTTTGTGTCTGATCCGCCTTCATTCGCATCAGCCGAATCTACGCTGCGACTGGTGACGGACAGCGCAACTTCTCCTTCTTCGGTAAATTTTATCGAGTTGCCCAACAGATTGATCAGTACCTGGCGCAGGCGGGTGACATCGCCCATGATTGATTCAGGGAAATCCCCTTCCGCGATATAGGCCAGGTTGAGCCCCTTCTTCGACGCCTCGCTGGAGAGCAGGTCTATTGCGCTTTCGAGGCAGTCGCGTAATTCGAATGGCTGGTACTCGAGTTCCAGTCGACCCGCTTCTATCTTGGAAAAATCGAGAATCGCATTGATGATCGTCAGCAGGGACTCGGCGCTGCGGCGAGTAATTTCGGCAAACTCGCGCTGCTCAGCACTGAGGTCCGTGTCGAGTAGCAGGCCTGACATGCCGATAACGCCGTTCATGGGTGTGCGAATCTCATGGCTCATCGTTGCCAGGAATTCACTCTTGGCACGGCTGGCTGCCTCTGCCTCCTCTTCATTTCGTTTCAGTTCGGTGATGTCGGTGTAAACCGCGACCGTGCTGCCGTCCTCCGTCTTTCTTTCGCTGATCTGGATCCAGGTACCGTCGCTTCGACGCTGAAGATGTGGTTCACCCGGATTCTGATGTTGCGCAAGACGCTCGGCGATCCACTCTTCGGCCTTACCCTCGATATCGGCGAACTGGCCGCGCTCGGCGCTCACGCGAACGGTCTCCTCAAAGGTCGTGCCGACGTTGACCTCGGCGCCTGTTTCGTGCTTCGTCAGCGCCCGATATCTGTTATTGCACAGCACCAGTTGGTCATTTGCATCCCACAGAACGAAACCTTCCGAGATGCTTTCGATTGCATCGGTCAGTCGCCGGCGGACATCGCCGATCTCCCGCGTTTTCGCCTCTTCCATCTCGACCGCAGTATCCCGGAACACGGTGAGTGTCCTGGCCATGTCGGCAAGTTCATCGCTGCCGCCGGTAGGCAATTTCGCGTTGAGATTGCCACTGGCGATGTCCTGCATACTGCGATTGAGTGCGGCCAGCCGATCAAGCAGGTTGCGCCCTACATACAACCATACGATCAGTGCCGAGCTGAGTATGCTCAACAGGATAATGGCGATCATGATGGTGGTGCTTATCTTCTGCACCGAGCTGGCACGGATATTGGCGCTGGCGATGTCCTCCTGTGTGCGTGCCACCAGCACGGCGGTGGCTTCGGCGAGGCGGCGTGAATAATCCGAGTTGAATGTGAGTTGTCGTTTTGCCTCCAGGACCTGATCCAGTTCAAGTGTCCGCGTCCTTAACAGGCTGCGTCCCCCGGTCCAGAACTTCTTGAATTTCTCCATAAGAGCGGTTAGTTCAGCGGTTGTCGCAGGGTCCAGTTTCTGCGCCACCGCCTCCATAGTGGTTACTGCTTCCTTGATAGCGCGGGTCAGTGTCGGGAAATCCTCCGCGGTCGGTCCCGATGATGTTGGTCCCATAGCTTCCGTTGCATCCGCGGATGCGACTCGCAACAGCGTGGCCACGATGTCCCCCACTGCAATCTGCGCTTCATCCAGGAGCAGGATCGTGTCTATAACCTCGAACATCTGCCTGGTGGCTGCCTGCCGGTCCTGCGGAGGCAAGATGCGTTGTTTAAGCGTAAAGCGCAGTTCAGCGGCCCGTTCCCGCTCAGTTTTCGCTCTGGACGTGAGCAACTCCCTGAACAGGTCCTGCGTGGTCGACAGTTCGGCCAGTGCATTCTCCTTTCGCTCCAGGTAAGTGATGTTGTTCATGAAGATGCCGTCCAGGCTGATGGCGTGCGTACTTATCAGATCTGTCAACTGTTTGATGGGCTCCACGCTGGCGCGATCGATGCCCGTCTCAACGAGGTTATCGAGCAATTCGGTCACCCGATCGCTTACGGCATACATATCTTCCGACAGTTTTTCCTGTTCATCCAGGGTCGTGGAGCTGAGCATGGCCGGTCCAATTGCAACCAGTCGCTCGGCTTCTCTTGACAGTTCCTGAGCGATCAACGCTACCGGGACGCGTTCTTCGGTTATAAGATCGAATGCACCGCCAATTTTTACCAGGGCATAGACGGCGGCTATTGCTGCGAGTACGGCGAAGGTGGTGATGCTGAGGAATGCGAGAAGCAATCTTCCCCGTACGCCGAAGCGAGTGGGCGATGCAGGTGAATTAGTCGTCTCAGACATTGGCCCTCCTTCCTCCAAAAGATTCCCCGCCCCCTCTGTAAATGTACTTTTTTTTGTGCACAGATTCCAGGCAGTGGTGATCAAGCTTACTACTATGTCGCGAAGATAGAAAGAAAGATGTGGAGCGCGTAGGGTCAAAATACTCATGCAGCTTCCCGATGATAATATTTCAGCAACCCACCCAAGAGTTCTTTGCAGCCGACTGATCCGTCAACATCATTCACCGCTTTGGTGGCCGTGGGAAATAATAATACGTTGCCCTTGCCTTGATGATTTCGTTCTTGATGAAAATGCGTCAAGTATTCACGAAGCGTCCGCCGCAGCGAAGCCTCACTGAAGAGAATAAGCTTTGACAGACACTCCTCTTTCACCGATTTCACCCAGCGCTCCGCAAACGCATTCAAATTCGGACTGCGGGCTGGAAGCTTGAGTGACTCTACGTGGCTCGATTTGACGATCGCGCGAAGAGTATAGTACGAATAAAAGCCCTATTCCGAGCCTATTCCGAGAAGTCGACCTCTATTGAGGAACCGTTAACAAGGTACTGACAAGTCAACGAACTCTGCGGCCGAAAGTGGGAATGCCATGCGTCTTTCAGCTTCGAAACACGTTCCAAGTGGGCGCTTACATAGACACACAGGCACCACAATTACGATCCAGGTAGCGCCAGCCCACGGCTACGAGTTAACTTGTCAGTACCCGCAAAAGTCCCGCAGCACTTCAGGTTTCTCTGAATTTGCAAACGGCGTGCAACATCAAGCCGCTAACTTAAAGTGTGCTTCGATCTCATCCCATGGAATCGCTATCTTCCCATCTTCTGTTTCCTGGATGATCTCAAGTTCGGACAAGACTTTTACGTCTGTATGGACATTCATGTAATCTCTTTTCAAATGCTTCGCCAATGCGTAAATGCTCATCGAACCCTCTTGATGTAAGCGTTCAATCAACTCCCAACGCTTTGGGGTTAGTGTAG
>CAMYOI010000490.1:2488-6041 GCA_947259955.1 uncultured Gammaproteobacteria bacterium | reverse complement strand
GTGGCGTTGAAGGTCAGCCCACCCAGGATGTCGTCGTAGCCATTGAGGAAAACTATCTGGCCATTTTCGGCGCCGAGCGTGTCGGTATAGGCATACTGCCACTGCGCCATCGACACCAGCGGGATCGCCCAGATGTAGACCTGGCTCGCACGCTGGAAGTCGATCTCGTCGAACAGCTTGTCGATAGTGGCATCCGTTGGGTAGCCAGCGGCAAAATCGTGAGTGAATGTAAGATCACCGATGCGGGTTTGCACCACGTCCTCGGCACTTGCCATCAACGGCACGCAGCACAGAGCGGCGCACAACAGGTTTCTAAAGGTAGCCGTTTTCATGTGTAATCTCCTCGTGGTCTAATTGGTTTTCTTGAGGTCATTCAACTTCCAGCTCTTATCCCACACGGCCTGCTCAGGTCCATAGAAGCGGAAGTAGAGGAAAAAGTCCTCGCCGGCCTCTGTGGGCACCCAGTTTGCCTCCTTGCCCTGCGGTGCTTTCTGGCTGAAGTAAACATCCACGGTGCCGTCACTGTTCATCACGACCCCTTTGTCTATCGAGGCCACGCCCGCCTTGGGCTTGTTATCAATCCAGGTGGCATCTTCATTTTCATATGCGATGACCGACCAGAAGTTCTTCATGGGCACATTTGCCGGCACGGTTAGTTTGTAGGTATTGCTACCATTCAAGCGCTTGCCTTTGCTGTCGCGAGAGGTTTTCATATAGAAACTGGCGGTTCCCAGTTTTCTGAAGCTGGTATAGAAACCAAAATAGGCAGCACCACGTTCGTCATAGGCCACATGGTTCGGGAAACTCCAGTCCATGTATGAAATCTCACCTTTATGTGGCACGGAGTTTGACCACTGCTGCCCTTCGTAAAATGGCGGTGCAATCCGGTCGAGGTAACTGTCCATCAGGTAGGTGTGGGCATCTTCCGCCGCATTGGTGAAAAGCGCCAGGCGTTTTTCATCCGGCTGGTAGGGCATACCCTTGGCGATACCGATGCTCTCCAGCACACCCAGGAAAGTCAGATCTTTTTCTTCGATCTTTTCTTCCTGAAGCAATGCATGTAGCGATTCAAAATAACTGACGTCAAAATGAGGCAGGCCATCAATTGCAATGTCATAGATGTCTACGTGTCGTGTCGTGGGATTCCCGGCCTGTGACAGCGGGTACACCTTCAAACCCTTCACTAATTCACTGACTTTCTTAAGCGTTTCCTGGCTGACATCCTTGATGAGTGGACGCAGTGTTGTGGAGCCATTATAGGTTTTCTGATGGACTGCAATATAGCCATCCGGGTAAGGTCCCTGGTAGTCCGGAGACATGACTAAATACTTGCCGCCGCGACCACCATCATGCCCGGTGGCACCAACCTCGATCATCGAACGCTGCCAGAAATCCAGCAGGGTACCAACCAGTCCAACGTCACTTGTACTGGCCGGGATTTCAACCACGACCGGTTCTTTTTCCGCATTCCAGTACACGTGAATGTAGGGTGTTGTATTGTTGTTCGTTGTGAAATCGATTTTCCAGTTCTGGATCTGGGAAAAATAGGCCACGTCATTCAAACCAACGCCGGCGTCCCGCTCGAGCCCATCCCGCATCATCTTGGAACTCACAAGGGGCATGCTCCAGATTATCGCCTCCAGGGCGCGGTGCTGAGTGATACGGTCCTCCAGGCCAAGGGCTTCTTTTGCCTGAGCGGGGGCTACCAGTCCGAAACTGACAATTGCTGTAACCACAAACCAGGATAACTTGGTCAATTTGTGTTTCATGGAATAAACTCCTCTGATAAAGAAGCACACTATCCGTCGACTTGAATCAGTGCGATAGATGATTGATTTCGAACTAATATTATTCGAATCAGTGATTATCGGTCTTTGCATATCACGCCATTTGAAAAAAAACACCTAGATATCCCCCGTTTACCCCTCTAAAAGGAGGGTAGCGGCAGGTCTTGAACTACCTACAATGAAGACTATGCAATCAATACCGTCTTTTCGTGCAACTCACCTGCTTCCTTACGCACACTTTTTGCGCCGGGTCGGCACGCCTGTAGATCGCCTGCTGTCGCGGGCCAGGCTGCCAACGATGTTTGAGGACCAGTTGGACGCCCACCTGCCGCTGCTACCGGCATTGAGATTTCTTGCCGAGGCGAGCTACCTGGAAGGCATTGAAGAAATCGGATTGGCCACGACAAAAGACGTGCGGATGACAGATCTCAATCCGGTTTTTGTACGTGCCGCGCAGGCATCACCCACGTTGAACCTGGCACTGGAAAAATACTGCCAGTTGGGTTCACTGGAAAATACGAACGTACGCTTCTGGCTGGTGTATGGTCCCCTGCAAATCAGGTTGTGCGCTTCACTTCAGGCAAGCGGCGAGCCCACCGGGCTACGTTCTGCCGAATGGAGCCAGAATATGACCCTGGCGGCCGTGGTCAGGGCGTTTGCCGGGGAACACTGGTATCCCACCGAGATGGCGTTTACTTCATTTTTTCCGGTCAGCCTTGCAGCCAGGGAACAGTTTCCCAATACACGGTTCATTCTAGGGCAGAAAGCCAGCTGGATTACTTTACCGCGGGCTATGCTCAGCCTGGCTCCACTTAGGCACAATGTCAGGAATCCAGGGTTGGATTTGCCTCAAGCCGCTCCCCAATTAAAGCAGGTGCTTGATTTCGCCAGCTCGTTGAAATTCATACTTCGAGCCTATCTTCCAGATGGCTATCCCAAAGTTGAATTAGCGGCCGAGATAGCCGGCCTGAGCGTCAGAACTTTGCAGCGGCGCCTCGCGCAACAGGGCCTCAGCTACTCGGCACTGGTAAAACACTTGCGCTACGAGGCGGCAAGCCAGTTGTTGAAAAACTCTGATATCAGGATGATCGATGCGGCGAATGAACTGGGCTGGGGAAGTCAGTCCACCTTTACCCGTGCTTTTTCAGACATCGCGGGGATAAGCCCAAGCGAATACCGCGCCCGGACCAAACGGGTCACCCATTAGCCGTCTCCCGGCATAAACTAATACCAATCCTCGGTCTTGAGGCCGTCTACACGATTAAACTCCGACAAATTGTGACTCACCAGCACTGCCCGGTTTGCCATGGCAGTTCCAGCGATCAATACATCAAGGGGTCCGATGGGTGTGCCCTTTTTTTCAAGCTGTGCTCGAATGGCGGCGGATGATTTCGCCTCTTCGATGGAGAAAGGAAGTATCTTGACGGCATCCAGCAGAGCATCAAGCTGTTTTGTTCTTTTTTTTGGAGAAACTGATTTTGCGATACCCGTCAGAAGTTCAAAAATGACCACGGTGGGGATTCCGATATCGGCCGGAGCTTCATTAAGCATTCTTTCAGCGACCCTGCCGCTTCCCTTGAAGAAATAAATCAGCGTGTTGGTGTCCAGAACATACACTAGAGTGATTCACGTTTGGTATCTTGCCCGACGTCCGATCGGAGGTCTGCTGCCGACGGAAAATCTTCCCAGGAACCAGCGAGTACCCTGACAGATGCAGGCCATTCCTTTGCGACTTTTTCACGGATGACTTCGGTTACCCATCTGCT
>CAMYOI010000490.1:0-2431 GCA_947259955.1 uncultured Gammaproteobacteria bacterium | reverse complement strand
GCGATCATTTTTTTCTCGGTTTCATCATCGATATATATCGTCACCTGACCCATGGCTACACCTCATACAATTGTTAAACATATATGTGGGAGTATATGTGGAATTTTTCAGTTTCACAAATTTGGATACGTATGGGCTCGATTAACGACGACATTTCAGCAATATCGTATTTAGCTCAGAATAATCCGGGGGCGCTTTGTGAGAAATGCTCAATTGCTGATTTTGATGTAAGAATTTGGCTCCCTCAAAAACTCTGGCCAAAAGAAGAGGCCGGATACATTTTTTGAAAAAAGTATCCGGCCCCTTTGCTCTGCTTGTCAGCCGACTCTGGCACCTGACTCTGACCCCAACTTTCCAAATCAGTGTGAGTCTGCGGCAAGCTACAGGGGGGCACACCCCCCCGGTTGGGGGGATTTTGGAGGGGATGCCAAGAATGACATCCTCTCCCATGAATATTATTTATCGAATTTGGTCAGAGATACACCTTCAGGATTCGGGTACTTCTGCAACGATTTGTAATAGGCCCCAATCGCGGCCATATACGGCCTGAAGACCCAGGCTTTTGATGCGATCAGGTTGTCTTCTTCGCGTGGGTCATACTCGATGTTGTAGATGGCGGGCATGCTGGTCAATTCAGCACGATGACCGCCTAACCCCGGCCGGGCAGGCGTTCCGCTCGACACAACAAAATCCTTCGGATAGATGCGGAACTGGTGCCAACGCACTGATGCCACCTCGTTCTCGATAAAGGTGATCAGGTGCTCGCGGTTGGAATTCTCCTGTTTTCCAAGGAAGAAGCTGCTCTGATCCACACCGTCAATGGCGCGATCACCAGGAACCTCCACTCCAATAATGTTGGCCAGCGTCGGGAGAAAATCGTGGATCGATACCATCTCGTTGCTTTTGCCGGGCGCGATCTTGCCGGGCCACTTGATCATACCCGGAACACGAATGGAACCTTCCCTGGCATCGCCCAGTTCGCCGCTGAACGGGCCGTTGTTACCGCCGCGGTATTCGGGCGGGCCGCTGATCGGTGTGGCCCCGTTATCAGAAAGCCAGATGACGATGGTGTTGTCTTCCACACCCGCCTCTTCAAGGGCTGTTAGCACCTCCCCGGTCCGGGCATCGAGTTCCATGATGGCGTCGCCATAGGGGCCGATCCGTGATTTGCCCGAGAACTCCGCCGCGGTGACACTCGGATAGTGCGAGTGCGTCCAGCCGATCATCATGAAGAAAGGTTTTTTAGCCTTCGCCTGGCGCTGGATAAACTCCACGGATGCCTTGGCAATGTCGCCCTCCACCTGGCGACGGTATTCCACGGTGTATTCCCGAACCACTTGCAGGTTACCATTTTTATCGGACTCAAAGATTCGCGGGACGACGTTCTCGATAAACGCCTCGGGCATCCCGCTGCGTTCCATGCTTTCCCGGTAAAGGGTGCCGTCGGAAGTTTCGATGACGCCAACGTGGTACTCGTCAAAGCCCTGGCGGGTTGGCCAGCTTTGTTCCTCCATGCCAAGGTGCCACTTCCCGGCATACGCTGTGGCGTAGTCTTTTTCCTTGAACAACTCGGCCAGCGTGACCTCCTCTGCCGTCAGCGTATTCGGGGTGCCGCCGATAATCACGGTGTTCAGTCCAACGCGTGTTGAATAACGCCCGGTAATCAATCCGGCGCGCGAAGGCGTGCAACCCGGTTCAACCAGGAACTGCGTCAGTGTCATTCCTTCACTGGCCAGTTTATCGATGTTCGGTGTGGGAATTCCACGCACCTCACCTCCGGCAAATGCGCCGATGTCGCCGTAGCCAACATTGTCGGCCAGCATCAACACGACGTTGGGTTGCTCAGCAGCCCATGCCGAACTACCTGTGAGAATCAGTGCAAGCACTGCCAGTGTCTTTTGTATCGTGCGTTTCATTTAAATCTCCCGACGTTATAGTTTGAAGGATAGCGGGACAGGACAGTCCGCTACACCCCCCACAAAGAGGGGTTTTGGTGGAGTTTCTGAGGACCCAGGAAATGGAACGGGATGATTGCCATTGCCTGCCAGGTGAAATCACCTTTCTTAGAAATTTCAGTCGTAAGCTGATATCCGGACCCTTAAACGCTGTGTTTTGCCCAGAAACATGACAGTTTAAGCATATTTAAAGTCTAATTATCGGATCATAACCATCTAATATCAGTTAGTTATATTGGTCCGAGCCACCTCTTTGTTTAGCGGCTACGTGTCGGATGCGCAGTGCTTATGGTGCCGGGCACCGAGTTATAACTTAAAAACCTATAACCCGGTGTTCGTCAGGGATTCAGGCTCGCCGAGCCTGGATTTGGATATTCCTCCAGTGTCTTCCTGTATTCCGCGATTGCCTTCATGTAATGAGGGAAGATCCACCCACCCAATGCCAACATGTTATTTTCTTCGCGGGGATCTTGCTC
>CAMYOI010000489.1 GCA_947259955.1 uncultured Gammaproteobacteria bacterium | reverse complement strand
GGTACCGTGTCAACGTGGCTTCGGTCTCGGCTTCTTTATCATGAAACAACTTCATGAGCCGGTTGGCGCTCCCAAGAAAAAACCACCCTCCTAACGCTTCCCCGAGCACGTCCGCGACCCCGTAACCGGCAACAATCGCGCCAACTGGTTCCCTGTAATGATCGGCGAGATTGCGGGCAAATGCCGCAGCGCCGAGGTCGGAACTTCCCACACCCGCGATGGAGAATCGGCCCAATAAGTCGCCCGGGGCGGCACGCAGTTCTGTGTAGTTCTCAAACTTTTCAACGCCGCTATCACCCTTTGAATCCTTCGGATGAACCACGAGAACCGATCCTTCCAAATTGGTTTGCTCGACGAGAAAATCGAACTCCTGTTTCGTAAGCGACCCGACATCATAAAACAACGTGTCGAGCAACGTATTGCGCCGTTTCATCGCTTCCGAGATCGGAAGCTCGTATGCGGTTTCACACAGGGAGGGAGTGAAATAGCTCTGTGGAATCCACATCGGGATGGTTATGGTCGCGGTCATGGTTAGATCTCCGGTTGCATGTACCGAATGTTAAGCGCTTTTAAAAACCCTAAAAATCCAACCTTTCTTTTAGAATCATTTTCCAACTATTTATTGGATCAATATCATATATGTCTTAGACGCGTGCTGATCTTCATCAATATGGCAGCGATTGCGACATAAAATCGGGAAAGAATGTTTTTTCGACGCAAAGACTAACGTGTATTGATCTCAATCAAAACAAACTAACGATCAATCCTATATATTCTGATCCGATGATGTCGATGTTAAATTCAGTAGTATGTCTTTGCGTTTCCAGATACTTACAGGTAAGCGCGGGTGCGAGAGTGCGAACAATCATAGAGGTATGATCATGTTAAGCCGACCGTTTTGTTTCGTTGCGACTTTGAGCTTATTTTTCATAACAGGCTGTGCGATTACGTATGACTTCGCTGATCCCAGCGCAAGTGCCCTAAACGGTCAAACCAAGGCGACCCATACGGTAAAGAGCGTCCCGCTCGAGATCGACTCGGGGACGATGACAGAGGACGGTACATTCAATCTGGGCGGTGCCAGCAGTACTTTGTACACTGAGGTTGGAGAAGGCCTGGGAGTCGATACAACAGGATTGCCCCAAGGAGGAAACCAGCTTACTGTGGGAGAAGGTGTCGTTTTTCATTTTGATTCTAAATTCGACGCCAAACAGATCACCCTGAACCGTTTCTTTAATAGTGAAGACATGCGAGTCTTTATCGATGGTATCCTTTATGCTGATTTTTATGGTGTGGAATCTGGCGACCACGTTATTCCACTCCCAAATGGGATTACAACTCTGGAGATTACGACACTAGGAACCAGGTCGGATGACTCTGATTTCTTTATTACATCGATAGAAGGTAAACGTAAAGGTCCATAAATGAAGAAGCTACATCTGGCATACCTGACATCATAAGCCGGTCCGTGATACCTCGGAGACTGTTCCCTATGAGTTGGAACACTATGGCCAACCCTTCCTCTTGAGCCGCCGTAATCCTGCCAAGACAAGGGTTGCCGAAAAGTAAATATTCACAAGATAAAATGTTCACGGTTTTCGAAAAGTCCGCCTACCCGTTACCACTGGACTATTCCAGGGTCGAGACGGACTGGCGCCGGGAGGGTTTTAGCTTTGGCATTTTTCGCGACCCACCAGGCCAGCAATGGATCGATTTCACCCACGACTCGGATGAGTATGTAGTCGTCGCTGAGGGACGGCTCTGGATCGAGGTCGGTGACGAAAATAGTGTATGCGAGCCCGGCGATCTGGTGCGCATCCCGCGCCAAGTTTCGCATTCGCTGAAGACGCTTTCGTCTCGGGGCAGCGTCTGGCTTTACGGATACGGTTACTGGGAGTATTGAATACAACCATACCGAAATCGCCAGCGGAAAATCCGGGCGCCGCCTCAAAAAACTCCTTCGACCAGCGTTAGTACATGTTGGCTTTGATGCCTTCACGCCGGCAGAGCTCGGCAATGCTGCGTTCCCCTCGAAGACCTTCCAGTACGATACGAATCTTTTCTTCCGCGGAATAACGCTTTCGGGTAGCGCGGCGAATATCTGGCACTGTCTTGTCCAGGCTGGATTTCTGAGTGTTTCTGTTTGTCATCATCGTTCTTTTTCTCAAGGTAACGATGAGTCAAGACCGTCTCTTACGCAATCAGACTATTCTGTCCGACTTCTGCTGACGGAAAACAGAACAAACCCAACGCCAGCGAGACCGAGCGCCATGAGAGCGAGGGCGGAGGGTTCAGGGATAGCGGCAAATTCTAATCCCATGATGGGAGTATCGCTTGCATACATGCCTCTCCATAGCTCATTGCCCTGACGGTCAAGCTGAATGAGGGATCGGGTTATTGATGTTGATGTAAAAATCGTTCCGTCTGGAGCAAATGCTAAACCAAGCCAACTACCTAGATCGGTAAACTGCGCCACGGTATTCAAAGAGCCAGTGGCGAGGTTAATAGTAATCAACCGTTTAAATCGATTATCCATACCGTACAAAGTCCCATCCGACGCAAACGCCATTTCCGTTAATCCCCCGGCGTTTAGCCCGACATAAACAAGTTGTGTTTCTGTGTACGAGTCCGTCCCCAGCGCAATTTCATACAGATAGCCGTTTGAATTCGACCATCCAATCATGCGGTCATCAGGACTGAAAACCAGATGGAGAAATGGTTCACCATTATTTGGTCTAGATGTTGATTTGCATCGAAATTTAAGCCTGATTTTGCACAGAAGACTGATCCATCAGTAACCGGTGAACCCCTGGCCTGAGTTGAGGTTGGTTCAGAAAGTGTGGATCAAACAGAAATGAAAATACTTGCCCGAATTGGATCAAATTTGAATGCAAATCAACAACGAGCACCTATTCCGGTAAAAACGAGCACGCTGGTTCCGTCGTACTACGCATATTTGTGATATGATGTTTTAGTGTTTTATCACCAATGAATCTTATGGCAAGACTGACTATTACACTTAGCGATGAGCGTCATCGCGCACTCAAAGAGGCAGCGGCACGCCGTAACAAGTCGATCGGGCAAATTGTCGAAGAGAGTCTTGAACTGTCTGGAATTAAAACCAGTGACGAGGCGGCCAAGTTAGTAACTCAAGCACGTCGTCGCGCCGGAAAACGTGAGAGACAGGCGTTGGAAATTGGTGTGCGTGAGGCGCGTGCTGAACGGCGCCGATGACCAAACAAGTCGTTATCGACACTAATGTTGTAGTAGCCGGACTCATCACCGGCAATGAAGAATCCCCGGTCTGCCGAATCCTCGATAGCATGTTGTGCGGCCGATTTGCTTTCGTTTTGTCGAACACGCTGCTCGATGAGTATCGTCGTGTGGTGCTACGAGACACCATCCGTAACCTGCACGGTTTATCGCCGAATCAAGTCGATGTAATTCTCACTGAAATAGTGACTAACGCCATCATCCGAGACCCAGGTGTCGCTTCTCAAACAGCGCCTGATCCCGGAGACAATCACTTGTGGGATCTACTCAGACATACGAAAAATGTAG
>CAMYOI010000488.1 GCA_947259955.1 uncultured Gammaproteobacteria bacterium | reverse complement strand
AGCTCGGTTATCTGCTTGTCTTTTTCTTCAAGCCGGATGCGCGTGTCCTCGCGTTGTTCGAGGATCATTGCAATGAGTTGTGTAGTTCCGGCAAGCGTGCGTGATCTATTGACACAGACCTGAGTACGATGCATCCGGTGTGAAAACAACATTCGGAGGCATTGTGAAGACAATTACCAAACCCCCATTAACCCTGGAAGCAGTAGCCGATCATTTTGAGCGGTGGCGAAGCAATAAGAAGAAAGGGGAACGGATACCAGAGGTTTTGTGGTTCGAGGCGGTCGGACTCGTTACAGACTATCCACTTTCTCGGGTATGCAGGACCTTACGTCTGTGCGCGACGGATTTAAAGCGACACCAGGCCGCGTTGTCTGCCGGTAAGGAGCTAGCGGTTGCCCGTTCTGAGAGGTCCTTCGTGGAGATCGACCCTGCTGTTGTTGATCAGGCCATGAGAGCAGGTGGCACGCCGGTATTGATGGAGTTGGAGCGCCCGGACGGGTTGCGTCTGCGCATGCAACCGACCAATAGCTCAGACATGCTGGCGCTGATGGCGCGTTTCATGGAGGTTTGATGATGTTGCAGCTGACACCCCAAAGCCGCGTCTTTCTTGCGCTTGAGCCGGCGGATTTCCGTAGAGGGATCGACGGGCTGAGTGCGCTGTGCCGGCAGCGGCTCGGAGAAGATCCCTTTAGTGGGGCGATCTTTGTCTTTCGCAACCGCCGGGGGACCTCGCTGAAGTTGTTGTGCTATGACGGCCAGGGGTTCTGGCTGTGCCAGAAACGCCTGTCACAAGGGCGACTCAGGTGGTGGCCCTCGACCCCACAGGCGAGCCAGCGTCTCTCGGCGCGCGAACTGCAGATCCTACTGTGGAACGGCAACCCCGAGGTTGCCGGATTGGCCGAGGACTGGCGGCGGGTGGCGTAGCGGGAGGCTGGCTGATTCGACGTCGCGATGGTCCCGGTAATTCCAGGGCAACCAGGCGCCGGGATCGCGAAACACCGCCGGACGGTTCTCCATCAGCGCCGTCAAGTAGTCCAGGGGGTTGATGCGTGCCAGTCGGCAGGTCTCGATCAGACTGGTCAGGATATCACCCACGTAGGCGCCGTGTGGGTTGGCATAGAACAGGCTGTTCTTGCGCAGCCGCAGGATCATCTTGAGAGCTCTTTCGGCCGTGTTATTGTCCAATGGCGCCCCGGGAACCTCCAGAAACCGGGTCAGTGGTTTCCAGCGTTTGAGCAGATAATCGAAAGCCCCGCCCAGGCGGCTGTTGGGCTCCACGCATCGGTCCTCAAACTGTTTTTCCATCCAGGCCTTGAGATCGCCCATCACCGCACGACTGTGTTGCTGGTGGTAGGCCAGGCGTTGATCCGGCGTGAGCCGTTGTTTTTTACACTCGGTCTCGTGCTCATAGACCTTGGCGATCGCCTCGATGACCTGTGCGGATTCGTTGGGGAAGTAGTCCTCGAGTTCAACCAGCTTGCGGCGACCATGAACGATACAGTTGATATCGAGGGCCTGGTCCTGATGCTGCGTGGGGGTATTGGCCGCCAAACCGTCGGACATCCATTGGATGGGTGGAAGATCCGGATCCCGATGCGCCAGGATATCGTCAAGATTTTCACCGGCGTGCTGCCGGCCGGTGAAATACAGACAGATCGATTGTTCCCCTTCGAACTGCAGCACGGTGGTGTACATGCCGGTGCGCGGTGGTGGCGGGTCGGTACGGTTTTCCTGGATCATCGACAAGATCCGTGCGCCGGTATCGTCTTGATAAACTAACGGTTGGTTGGCGCCCAGCGTTTTCAGATACTCATAGACCGGATAGCTGCTGTCGGCGACCTGCTCAACCAAATCCCACTGCGTCGCGTCGGATAACGGCATGCCCAGCATGGCCTGAAAGGACTCGATACGTTTGAAGGGCAGACCCAAGTGATAATGAGCCAGGGCCAGGTTCACTTTGAGACTCACATCATAGGTTTCCTGGCTCACCTCGGATGGCATCGGGGCCACCCACAAGGCGCCGCACGTCCCACAACGCAGCTGCTCGAGCTCAAAGCGCGTCACCAATGCCAGTGGCTGACCGGTAAAACGCAGGCGCACCAACGACCGGAAAAGGTAAAGTTGGCCGCGCTCGCACAACGGGCACCGATCCCCCGGCCGATACGCATCGTGCGTACAACAAACTGTCGTAGCACCATGATAATCCGCCGCCGCCCGGCGACCATGACCGCGCGGCTTGTTTGTATTCGATCCCCTGGGTTGCTCACCCTCTGGCATCCCGGACGAGGGTGCCGTGGTGCCCGCCGGTGGATCGTTTGAACCGCTACCCTCATCGGATCCATGACCACCGCCATCCTCTCCATTGCCCGGGTCTTTGGGTTTTCGGGGGCGCTTCTCGGTCTTTTTTCCGAACAGGATACGCTTCAACTTCGACAGGCTGATGCGGGTCTCCAGCAAGGTCCGCTCAAGCCATACCAATGTCTTGAGCAAGGGGACAAGTCGCTTCTGTTCGGCAGCGTTCAGAGTGCCTTGTTCCGCCTTCTCGATCAACTGCTCGACTTCGGCTTCTTCAATTTCGATCGGTTGCGGTTCCTTCATTGGCATAGACGCTCCCGGAAGTCCTTCACCAGTGGGTAGACCCATACATCTTTGACCGGTACTTGGCCAATCCGGTGGTCACCCAGCTTCCCTCGCCCTTGCGTCTGCCCCACACATCGCCAATTCGCCGCTTTATAGGAGGTTCCCGAAAAACGCCCCGCCTCGACGAAGGTCTCCAGCAAGACCGGTCGGTATCCATAACGTGCCTCCCATGCCCCCGGCAGATCCCTTGAAACCATCGATAACAGCTTACTGGCCAGACAGCGCACGCGAATCCAGGGGAGTATCAAAAACCGCGCGTTGTTGACCACACCGCCCAGGTTACGGTGCCGCTGCTCCCGGCTCCAGCCGACCCAGGCATCGCGTGGTCCCGTCTTCCAGGCCGCCGCCCCAAATCCCAGCAGCCCCAGCAGGCGATCCCCGGTGTAGGCAAAATAACGCAACTGCGCACCCGGCAGCGGCTTGTAACCCAGATAATGATAACGGTCGATGTATTCGTTCCACAGCGCACTGTCTTTGCGCGCAACCACCTCAAGGCGCAGCGGCGACAGCTCATGCACCGCCAACTCGAGCAACGGCTCGGGCTGTGCCTGCGCCGTACGTCGGGCGAACGTGCGGCAGGGGTTGACTTTGTGTCGAGGTGCCGGCAACTCGATCAGCCCTTCTCGGTGCATCCGCAGCAGCGCCACCCGGCAGCTCATGTCTTTCAGGCCACCGTCGGATTTGCGCCAATCAAAAAGTTCGCATACCTGATACGACAACTGTTGGCGGTTTACCTGCGGTTGCGTATGGATGAGTTCGCGGATCTGCTCGATCTCTTGCAGGCTAAAAAACCGACCGCTGTAGCGTTTGTTCGACGAGGACGATTCCATGCGGAACCTTATACAGGTATCAACTGAACGTGTCCCGCAGAAGATGGTTATGGGTGATAAATGGTTTTTGGGGTAAGGATTCCCCTAACGTGCATCATAGGGCATGCGCAGG
>CAMYOI010000487.1 GCA_947259955.1 uncultured Gammaproteobacteria bacterium | reverse complement strand
ACCGTGATGATTAGCACCGTGGTGCGGATAAAACCCACCGCCGCGGACGAAGGACGCGGCTTAGTTCAGTGTCTGCTATGTAGCCGACTACATAGCAGGCACTCCACAGCAATGCATATGCTGCAGTCCGGCGTGGCCTTCAGCGTGATCGCACTTTGGTTAGGCCACGAGTGCACCTCCACCACACACCGATATGTCGAGGCTGACTTGGCCATGAAGGAAAAGGCCCTGGCTCGGCTTCAGGAGCCCAATATGAAAATCCAACGTTACCGCCCGCCCGACGCTCTGATGCAGTTCCTTAAGGACCTGTAACTATGTATAGAACCCCCCAGCCCCGATGCGCACTGCAACAAGGGCTCGGGGCAATTCCCTGGCGAAACTATACATAGTTCAAAACTATACATAGGGGCAATTTGCGGGCGTTCCGTGATCAGGCTGCGTCCGGCAGCAATGAGTCGCGGCCGCCCTATTTGCCAATGGCAATATTCCGTGTCCTTGACTGACGGCTGTCCGCGCCATAGCGGCCAGAGCAAATAGGCCTCGTGCCGATAGATTTCGCTGCCCTGCGTGAGTCGGGACCCGGCCATGAAGAGACGGTCACCAGATTAAAATGACCGGCAGGTTTATACTCGGTCATTCGGGTATTCAGAACGAATGCGTGCTCACGACCCATACGACCTCCCGCACTAGCGATGTTCGAAAATTAGGGCGGCGCTATATGACGGACAATCACAATGTTGCTCGGTATACTAACGCCAAGGCTTAATCCGGTATCCACCCAATGTCGGCGAAGATCACAGAATGGCTGGAAAACCTCGGTCTTGGCAAATACCAAAAGGCGTTTTCTGAGAACGACATAGACATCGATGTGTTGGCGCATCTTACGGACCAGGATTTGAAAGACCTGGGGCTTTCACTCGGACATCGTCGGAAATTAATTGCTGCTATTGCGTCGAACGTCGGTAGTAATACAAACGGTACACAGGATGGTGAATCCCAAACCAATGTAACGTCATTACCACAGCGAGCAGAAGCTGAGCGTCGACAACTCACAGTCATGTTCGTCGATATGGTGGGATCGACGGCACTATCGGAGCAGTTAGACCCGGAGGAACTGCGTGACCTGATCCTTACCTATCAGAAAATCGTCGTCGAGGAGATCACTCGCTACGAGGGACATATCGCGCGCTTTATGGGCGACGGGGTCCTGGCCTACTTCGGCTGGCCTCGGGCGCACGAGCATGCAGCCGAACGGGCGGTTCTCATAATCTCAAGGGCTTCACGGATCCGTTCGAAATCTGGATGGTTGTCGGCCTCAGTGCCGCCGAAAGCCGCTTCGACGCAATGCATCCAACCGAGCTCACGCCACTAGTCGGGCGGGAGCACGAACTCGGTCTGCTAGTCGACTGTTGGCAGCTGGCGAAAGGCGGGGAAGGGAGGGTGGTACTACTCGCGGGTGAGTCCGGCATCGGCAAATCGCGGCTCACTCAGGCCCTGCTGGAAGAGGTAGCTAACGTACCACACGTCCGGCTACGTTATTATTGCTCGCCCTATCACACTCATAGCGCGTTGCATCCGGTGATTGGGCAACTGGAGCATGCCGCCAACATTGTGGCTGATGACAGTGCTGAGGTTAGGCTCGACAAGCTCGAATCCATGGTTCGCAGCTCGAGTGCTCAGGTCGCCGAGGTCGTACCCCTTCTGGCGGGGTTGTTATCGATACCGATCGATGGACGCTACCCCCCTTTGAACCTGATACCGCAAGCACTGAAAGCGAAGACATTCGAGGTATTGTTGGCCCAGCTCGAAGACCTGGTCGTTGGCCAGCCAGTCTGGATGGTTCTCGAGGACGCCCACTGGATCGATCCAAGCACGAGCGAGCTGTTCGAACAAGTGATCGACCGCATAACGCACCTGCCGGTGCTGCTGATAATCACCTTACGACCGGAGTTTGCACCGCCCTGGAGCGGCCACGCTCATGTCGCTTCGCTGACCTTAAACCGGCTCGGCCAGCGCCAGGGGGCCGCTATCATCGAGCGCCTGACTGGCGGCAAAGCGCTTCCCCCGGAGGTCATGGAACGGATCCTCGCTGAGACTGACGGCGTGCCTCTATTTGTCGAAGAGCTGACCCAAGCAGTGCTG
Source organism: uncultured Gammaproteobacteria bacterium (assembly GCA_947259955.1). GTDB lineage: Bacteria > Pseudomonadota > Gammaproteobacteria > Arenicellales > JAANXG01 > JAHEKE01. Next base: position 3,141 of record CAMYOI010000487.1, on the reverse strand, counting down.
GAATTAGGTCTGCTCACCGATGCAGGCGATCATTACGAGCTGTCGGGTGCATTACCATCGTTGGCAATCCCGGCAACCCTGCGTGACTCACTTATGGCGCGCCTCGACCACCTTGCACCGGTCAAAGAGGTCGCTCAGATCGGCGCCGTGATCGGTCGAGAATTCTCACACCAGCTTCTCGCAGCCCTGGCCGACCGTTCGGAGCTGGAGCTTTCGGTAGCTCTCGACCAGCTGGCCGATGCCGAACTTATCTTCAGGCGCGGCCTTCCACCCGAGGCGACTTACACTTTCAAGCACGCCCTTATCCAGGATGCAGCCTACGAGAGCCTACTCAAGAGCCGTCGCCAGGAACTACACGCGCGGATCGCAGGAGTGTTGGAGAGTACGTTCACCGAGGTAGGGGCATCTGCACCGGAGCTTATCGCCCAAAATTTCACCTTGGCAGGCGAAATTGGACGCGCGCTTCCCTACTGGCACCGTGCCGGGCTTCAGGCCATGGCCCGCTCGGCGAACGTAGAAGCGATTGCCCATTTCCAGGCTGGCCTCGACCTGCTTCGGGATTCAACTGACCACGACGACCTTGAAGCCGACCTGCAACTAGCCCTCGGCGCCGCATTTGCCGCGACCAAGGGTCACGGCTCCACGGAGACCACCGAGGCCTTTGCTCGGGCGGGCTCGCTCGCCCGGGCAAGTGCTCGACCGGATCTTATTTACCCGGCGCTCGACGGTCAGTTTGTGTGTCACTTCAGCCGTTCGGAATTCGTTCCGGCACTCGAACTTGCCGAAGAGTTTTTGGACCTCGCAGAGCAGCACCAGGATACTGCGGCAGCGATGGCTGCCCACGCCAACTTTGGGACCATCCATCTCTCATGCGGTAAACTAGGCCTCGCCGAGACACATTTTGAGCAGACGCTCGCGTTGTTCGATCCCCATATGCATAGCGATTTGCGCCAAACCTACGGCTACGATCTTCGAGTGATCGCGCTCGGTTACCTGGCCTGGACGCGACTCACGCTCGGCTATCCCGATCAGGCCATAGCTCGCACTGAGGCGTCGATCACAACGGCGCGCGAGGTGGCCCATCCTCTTTCGCTGGGCTTTGCCCTCGCCCGCACGCTCACGGTCCATCAACTCCGGCGCGACGTCGCCGCGGTCGATGCCTCGGTCGAGGCGCTGCAAGAAGACCGGGTCGATGAGGGGTTGGAGCGAGTCGCTCGCAATCAGGAGCGATGGTTCGAAGCCGAGCTGTGGCGCCTCCGAGGCCGACTGCTCGGGGCCGTACTTGGTAAGGAGGACGAGGCCGAGGCTAACTTCTGCCAAGCGCTTGAGATCAGCCGCCGGCAGGATGCCAAGCTCTGGGAACTTCGCGCGGCCTGTGATCTCGCCAGCCGTTGGCGCGACCAGGGGCGACAGAATGAAGCGCGTGACTTACTGGCACCAATTTACGATTGGTTCACCGAGGGCTTCGACACTTCCGACCTCAAGGAAGCCAAGGCGTTGTTGGAGGAGTTGACATGAGACTTGAAGTCGATGTTGATTCAAGAACCTCACTTTTCGATCTCGACAAAGTTTAGGAAACAGCGACTCTATGGATACACCGTCATCTAGAAAAGTATCCAATTTTACGCTTCGTGATGCTGACGAAAGTGATTATTGGTTCGTGAAAAAGCTCTATATCCAGACAATGAAGCCTTTGCTGATGAAACTCGATGCCTGGGACGAGACGGATGTGATCAACAAGTTTAATGGCCATTACAAACTTACCGAAGTTCAGGTCATCTTAGTCGATGACAGAAATGTGGGCTGGCTACAAATATCCGAAACTGCACAAGAGTGGGAACTTGCACAGATTCACATCGAACAGGAGTTTTGCTCCCAAGGCATCGGCACCCAGTTGATACGGAAGTTGATGAAAGAGGCCCAGAAAAAAGGCAAGTCGGTATGCTTATCAGTAGTTCGCGGCAATCCAGCGTTATCGCTGTACCAGCGACTCCGGTTTTCGATTATTGGCGAGGACGAGCAAAAGCTACATATGCGTTGGGACAGTGATTTATCGATGGAGCCATAATCATAGGCTTTGCCGTCACTTTTACCCCTAAGGTTTGAATCAAATCCCCTCTTAGCGAAATCCGAGGCGATTAGAGTTGTTAGAATTTACACAGATAAACAGGAAGCATTATTTTATTGATACGAAGGTCTACTAGTGCCGAGTCCAGCAGTTTATCTGCCAATGACTGCAAAGGGCAAAGTCCGGCCGATCAAGCATTGTTCCCGGAGCGAAAGGTTCGGGTCACCTAGACACGGTATTTCTGCGACGCAGCAACGATTCCGTGTGTGTCCGCAATTGAGAGGTCAACTGCCGTTCGATATCTTGATTCGTGATTTGATTATGTTGCGGCGCACCAGCCAGCAGTCGGGCCCCGTGCTGTCGAAGGATAAATCGAGTTGACCGGCAGCTCAATGCTCATGCGGACATTCTAGTTTTCGAGATTACTAAGAATATATAGATTAAGCATCTACCCCACGGGTTTGCTATACGGCGATTGGCAGTATTTCAAACATGACTTTTCGCCGCCCACTACAGTTAGCTTCTAGAAATCAACAGCAAATACACAGTTAAACTAATGAACAAACTGGAAGGAATTATTAAGAAGGCAATTGAAATCGATGCAGAAATTATAGTGATCGAGTATCGAGATGGAGTAGAAGAAATATCAGCACATAGCGGCAGCGTGGGTGTTACGATTGACACAATAAAATCAAACAGCAAGGAAAGTGAATCGCTGTTTGAAGAGATCAGGAAAATCAAGAGAAAAAGTAGGGTAATGATTGGTAAGCATGAGTATGTTTTAAGGATATCAAGTTATGATAACTTCGGAGAGACAGCATACGAAATCAAGATATTACGTAGCCCAACTAGTACTGTTCATTAGTTGCATAGCTTGGCCACTCTCTATTCAAACTTGTACTAAACTCGGCAAACCAAACAATGAAAGCAACAATACGTTCCATCCTAAACGCAGTCCGGTTTTGTAGCAAAATGGAACGTAACGATCGCCATAAAAGACGTGCCGGGTTAAGGGCGGCCGAACTTTGGCGTCATGTCTCCAACTGACTAGACTATCGTACAATGGCGCAAGA
>CAMYOI010000486.1 GCA_947259955.1 uncultured Gammaproteobacteria bacterium | reverse complement strand
AATCTTGTCCCAAAATTTAGCTTGCTGATTCATTTCGACCATTGATTAGATAAGTCAATACCGCCTTGGGCGGCCAGTAAATCAAAAAACTGGGGGGAGAATACTTCTCGAGCTCACCTGCCATCGGCGAGCGCCTGGATCGCTCGCGCCATCTTATCGTCGACCTCCAGCCCGTTTGAAGCTGCGGCTTCGCGCAATGCAAAGCGGCGTGTGCCCGGAAGCCGGGCGCCCGGGTCCTGGTCGAATTGCTCGGCAAGAACACCAAATCGTTTGGCAAATATGCTAGCACCCGAAAATCCATCCGGATCTATCGCGACAATGAACTGTCCGACCCCCGGTGGGCCGCCTGCGTCATCGAAGAAGGATGATGCTTCAAAGGCAAAATTTGACCCGGTCAACGCCACGGCAAGAGTTTCCACCATTAACGCCAGAGCCGCGCCCTTGGCATCACCAATTGGCAACAGCGTACCCTTTAGCGCCGATTCTGCATTGGTTGTTGGTTTGCCATCCGCATTGGTAGCCCAGCCATCAGGAATCGGCTCGCCCTTTTGGGCTGCAGTTAGGATCGTGCCTCGCGCCACCTTCGATAGCGCTAGATCAACAACGGCCGGGCGGTCATCAGCGTTGGGAGCGGCAAAGGCGATCGGATTGGTGCCGAACAGGCGCCTGGTGCCACCCCACGGTGCCATCGCAGCGGGAGTATTGGCAAAGGCAAGCGCAACCAGTCCCTGATGTGCTATTCGTTCCGCGTGCCAGCCAAGCACGCCGCAATGATGCGAACGAGTGATCGCGGCCGCCGCAATACCCGTCTCGCGGGCGCACGCGGGAAGCTGGTCGACGGCAGCCTGAAACGCCGGATAGGCAAACCCATTCATAGCATCGATCAGCAACGCACCGGGGCGGCGGCGTGAAACCTGCGGCAGGGCGAAGCCATCGACCTTTCCGGCGCGTGATTGCAGCGCGTAGCTTTGGATGCGGGATAGGCCGTGACCTTTCTGGCCGTCGATCTCGGCCTGCACCAGCGCTTCGGCAACACTCCACGCGTTCTGCTCGCTTGTGTTTGATGCTACAAACGCGCGCTGCACCAGCGCCACGAGATCATCCTGGCTAAAGGTCGTCGTCACTGTTGATTTGCATCAGAAAATGACCTGGAAATTGCACTTATTTTTCACCTGTGGGTGTCAAGTTCGTGATTTTCTCTCTAAATTGATGGCTAGCACAATCTTGTCGTTAGCAAAAACTCGTCAAACCTGCCGGCGACATGGAAGAGATCTCGCTGTTTCTGATCCATCTGCTGATGGTCGTCGCAAGGCTGCTCGGCCCCGGTGGTATTAAGGTCATCATCGCTGAGAACCTCCTGTTCAAACAGCAACTACTTGTTGTCTGTTGTCCTCGACAGCGAGCACCGAATCTGTTACCGGCCGACCGGTTTCTATTTGGCTTATTTTCACTATTTCTCCGACCCCGCCGCATTCTAAAAACGGCCGTGGGTATTCGCGCATCGACACTGCTGTCGCAGGGCAGGATTCTCTAAGACCAAAGTCTGCCGGGTTTTAAGGTACGATGTTACGGTGAAAATTAAGTGATTTAACATCGTAGTGATGGTTCAGCCATCGCCGAAAAAAGTCAACGACCATAAGCCGATTCTATTTATGGAAGGCTCAGTGATAGTTCGAGTTAGGAATTCGCTATAGAGCAGGTGCTACCGTTTTGTGCGTCATTTGAGTAAGTGGAAATTTGTTTGTTTACTTACCTTCACGTCGAATGTCACTGTTGTATCACACCCGTATGACTCGTTGATCCGCGCAATCAAATTATCAGAGAATTCCACACTATTGCTCTGTTTATAGTCCGCGAGAGCTTTCCAGACTATATGTGCATTGATAACTTCTAGCTGACTCACTCTTAGTAACTGATCGATGACGGCGGCAATCTCGGTCCTGCTTTGGTCGTAGTTGTCCTCCAAAACCCAGGTCATTTCACAAAGGACCATATGATTTATTACGCCGGGCCGTTCGCCGGTGCAGTGCCGTTCTATGTATTGTGTAGCTTTTCGTGATTGTTGTGGTTCGTCTTGTACCAAGTAACGTATCAGGACATTGGTATCCAGCCCTCTCATTTTTTCTTCCCGCGAGCACGGATCGTTCTATTCATACTTTCCACGGTTACTGGTTTTAGGGGTTTGGGCACAATACCCTCAAGAGAAGTTATATCTTTTGTAGCTGGAAGTATGCTTACTCCACCATCATCGTTAGGAAGAAATTGAATGCGATCCCCGCTTTCTACGCACAGGAAATCTCTAATCTGCTTTGGAATCGTGATTTGCCCTTTGCTAGTAATCGTTGCAGTAGCCATCGTAAGACGCCTTACATATATTAAAAAACCTTACTACAAAGTAAGGATACTATGATTTCAAGTGTTGGGTGCCCTAGTTGTGGGTGTCCAAAAAAGTCCATTGCAGTGAGATATCCGGGAATAGTTACCGAGTTATGCGCGTGGAGGTTGGATATTGGCGCTGAGGACCGCGGGCGTCTCTCCGCCTAGCGATTGATGAACCCGATCCCGGTTTAAGTATCGCCTGAAGTCCGCGAGTTTTCGCTCAAGGCTCTGAGAATTCCAAAAGAGGATGTGATCAAGATATTCAAGACGAATGGTTCCGATTAGCCGCACAATGCAGGGGTGCGATACAGATACACCAACAATCCGCAAGTTCGCTTGCCACCGGTGATACTTAAACAGTGGATCGTTGTCAGAGCGGAGATAGTTCGGGACACCCCTGTTTGAGATGGCGTTGTTGAACATTCGACACAAGATCTCACCGTCCACATCACCGGCGTGCACGCCAAAGCCAATGATGCGCCGCGTGAAGTGGTCCATGACCACGAGCACCCAGTGAGCATTGATCAAAATGGACTCGCAACGCAAAAGATCGATGCTCCAGAGACTGTCTTTGGCATGTCCGATAAAAGACCGCAGCATGTTGAACACGGCGCGGGCTGAGAAACAGCGACCAGAAGCCGAACAGGAATCGTTCAAGTGCCGAGAAATTGGGCAGTTCACGCGGCGCCGGGTTTGAGTTCGGCCAGCGCGGTCGCCTGGCTCTCCACGGCGACCCGGTACACGAATTCCTGGCTCTTATCGGCAACGCCCCCGATCCAGAAGGTTCGGTCGAAGCCGAGCTTGAAACGGTGAAAATTAGTCATGCCGCAGAAGCACAGAAAAACGGGCTCTCCATGCCGTATGATCCGGTTGGATGCCCGGTGATGGGTGCGGGTAATCTCGCTACACGGCCTGCCTGCATAATCGCCGTGGCAATCTCTCCGGCAATCAGCCCATCGGCGATCCGAGGAGCCGATCTTCGTCAGTGGACCGGCCGCGCTTCGATGCGGGTGGTATGATCCGCCTGGTTGGAAAAATATTCTACGATGAGGCCAACCGGCAACTCGGCTTCGGCAATCACGACGTCGTTGCTGGATGATGCGTCCAGTATGTGCTCCACAAATATCATTCCAGACAGGATCTTGTCGGCTTTCTTGAGCGTCGATTTCATGAGGTCGAAATGCTTTTGATCCATATCCTCGATCAGGGAGATC
>CAMYOI010000485.1 GCA_947259955.1 uncultured Gammaproteobacteria bacterium | reverse complement strand
TACCACGCTGACCAAAGAGGCGCTGCCGATGATCCGCTACCGTACCCGCGACCTGACGCGGCTGCTGCCGCCCACCGCCCGTGCCATGCGGCGCATGGATAAGATCACCGGTCGCTCCGATGACATGTTGATCATTCGCGGGGTGAATATATTTCCCAGCCAGATCGAGGAACTGGTGCTGAAAATGCCCAAGCTTGCGCCGCATTACCAGCTGATGGTCAGCCGGGAAGGCCGTCTGGACAAGCTTACCGTAAACGTCGAGCGTCGCCCCGCCGCCACCGAGGCAGACGATGGGGCGCTCATCGGGGAGCTGCAGCACCACATCAAATCCTATATCGGTCTCAGTACCGAGATCATCATCTCCGCACCCGGAACCGTGGAGCGTTCACAGGGCAAGGCGAGGCGCGTGATCGACAACCGGGACAAGGGTTAAGAATAGCGAAGCCCCGTCCATGACTGGAGTATGGTTATGTATGCTCAAATGGTAAAAACCTCCGGCGACAAGGTCAAAACGCCGGATGAAATGACGGCGCAGGAGCGCGCTTTCCAGGCACGCATCGATGCCGATATCAAGATCGAACCCAAGGACTGGATGCCGGAGTCGTATCGTAAGACGCTAATCCGCCAGATTTCCCAGCACGCCCATTCTGAAATCGTCGGCATGCTGCCAGAGGGCAACTGGATAACCCGGGCGCCGACACTCAAGCGCAAGGCTATATTGTTGGCGAAGGTGCAGGATGAAGGCGGCCACGGGCTGTACCTCTACTGTGCGGCGGAAACTCTGGGTATTTCACGCGAGGAAATGACCGAAGCGCTGCTCAGCGGCAAGGCCAAGTACTCGAGTATTTTCAACTACCCGACGCTGACCTGGGCCGACATCGGTGCCGTGGGCTGGCTGGTGGACGGTGCCGCGATCATGAACCAGGTACCCCTGCAGCGCTGCTCCTACGGCCCCTATTCCCGGGCCATGATCCGGGTGTGCAAAGAAGAGAGCTTTCACCAGCGCCAGGGCTTCGACATCATGATGGCGATGGTCAAAGGGTCGAATGAGCAGAAGGCCATGGCCCAGGACGCGCTGAACCGCTGGTGGTGGCCCAGCCTGATGATGTTCGGCCCGCCCGATGACACCTCGGTGCACAGCGCCCAGTCGATGCAGTGGAAGATCAAGATCAACACTAACGATGAGCTTCGTCAGAAGTTCGTCGACCAAACCATACCGCAGGCCGATTACCTGGGACTGTCGGTTCCAGACCCCGATCTGAAATGGAACGAGGATCACGGCCACTATGATTTCGGCGCCATCGACTGGGACGAGTTTTTTACCGTGATCAAGGGGCACGGACCGTGCAACCGCGAGCGACTGCGCGCCCGGAACCGGGCGCACGAGGAAGGCCGATGGGTGCGTGACGCGACTCTGGCCTATGCCGCAAAACACGCCGACAAGGCGCACTCCCGGTCCGCCGCCTGGATCAACTGAAGTCGAGGAGAAACGATCATGAATGAAATGCCGCTATGGGAAATATTTATTCGCAGTCAGCATGGTCTGGCGCACAAACACGTGGGCAGTCTGCACGCATCCGACGCGGCGATGGCGATCAACAATGCCCGCGACGTCTACACCCGGCGCAGTGAAGGTGTCAGCATCTGGGCCGTCAGGTCCACCGACATCGTCGCCAGCGCGCCCGGCGACAAGGGCCCGCTGTTCGAGCCCGCAAACAGCAAGGCCTACCGGCACCCGACCTTCTACGATATTCCCGACGAAGTGGGGCATATGTAATGACCGCGGACGATGCCGCCCCCGAGTATCTGCTGCGTCTCGGCGACAACTGCCTGATCCTCGGCCACCGCCTGTCCGAGTGGGTCGGCCATGCGCCAGTGCTCGAAGAAGATCTGGGACTGGCCAATGTTGCCCTCGATCTGCTCGGCCAGGCGCAGCACTGGCTGGGATTGGCGGCAGAGATCGAAGGCGAGGGTCGCGACGCCGACTGGTTTGCCTTCCGTCGCGACGCGGGCGACTTCAGGAATGCTCTGCTGGTCGAGCAGCCCAACGGGGATTTTTCCCACACCATGGCGCGCCAGCTCTATTTCGATCTCTGGCACGTCCTGCTGCTGGTAAATCTGCAGAACTCGATGCACGCCGGCATCGCCGGGATCGCCGCCAAGGCGCACAAAGAAGCACGCTACCACCTCGAGCGCAGCGGCGACTGGGTCATCCGATTGGGAGATGGAACCGAGGAAAGCCATCGACGCATGCAGGAAGCAATCAACGAACTGTGGAATTTTACCGGTGAACTGTTCGAATCCGACGCCGTCGACGAAGTACTCGCGGCCGATGGCGTGGCGGCGGATGCAGGGCGGATAGAGTCGTCTTGGCGCAAACAGCTTGGCGATATTCTCGCCGAGGCCACGCTGGACTTGCCACAGGAAAACTGGATGCGGCACGGCGGCAGACGGGGCATACACAGCGAACACCTGGGCTTTCTTCTGGCCGAGATGCAGTTCTTGCAGCGTGCCTACCCCGACGCCCGCTGGTGACGGGCAGCTATTCAACGACGATGCCGACGGAACTTTCATCGCAGCCGACAACGAATCAGATCTGGGCCTGGCTCGTCGCGGTACCGGACCCCGAGATCCCGGTGATCTCGGTGGTCGAGCTGGGCATCGTCCGCGACCTGCAGTGGCTGGCCGATGCCTGCGAGGGTGAGCCCGAGCTTCTGGTCGCAATCACGCCGACGTACTCCGGCTGCCCGGCCACGGACGTCATTGCAGGAGACATAGAGCAGGCGCTGCGCGCCCGCGGCATCCAGCGGCTGCGCCTGGAAAACCGTCTGACGCCGCCGTGGACTACCGACTGGATCACGGCATCCGGACGGCGAAAACTGCGTGACTACGGCATCGTACCACCCGCCGAACGGGCGGCCGCCAGTGCCAGGTCGGCGGGTTCGAATCGTCTGCCGCCGGTGATCGAGTGCCCGCGCTGCGGCTCGACGGCCACCGTAAAAATCAGCGAGTTCGGTTCAACGCCGTGCAAGGCGCAGTACCGTTGCGGGGACTGCCTCGAGCCCTTCGATTACTTCAAATGCCTGTAACTGCCGACGGATAACCATGCCAACGTTTTATCCCCTCACCGTCGCGGCGGTGCGGCGCGAGACCCGGAACGCAGTGGTGCTGAGCCTCGAGGTGCCGGACGAATTCAAAGCGAGGTTCCGCTTCAAACAGGGTCAGTATCTGACTTTCCGCAGGGCCATTGATGGCGACGAAGTGCGCCGATCGTATTCGATCTGCTCCGCGGCGCAGGATGATGGGCTTCGGGTGGGAATCAAGAAGGTCGATGATGGGGTGTTCTCGACCTGGGCCAACGAGCGTCTCGAGGTCGGTAGTCGGCTTGAGGCCATGGTTCCGGCGGGCAGTTTTCATGTGCCCCTGGATGTGGAAAACTACAGGCACTACGCGGGGTTCGCATGTGGAAGCGGGATAACCCCGATATTGAGTATCCTTAAAACGACACTTTTCGCCGAGCCCCACAGCCGGTTTACGCTGTTTTATGGAAATCGCGCGTCCAGCACGATCATGTTCCGCGAGGAGCTCGAGGACC
>CAMYOI010000484.1 GCA_947259955.1 uncultured Gammaproteobacteria bacterium | reverse complement strand
GCAAGGTGCCCAACGAACTTGGCCTGATGTCAGAGCACAGGCGGATGCGAATATTTTTCCCGGGCGATGCAGAGGCTTACGAGGTCGAGCCGTCGCTCACAAGTGGCAGTGCGGACCTGGCGCTGTTGACGATGCGCAAGGATCGTCGATTCGATGTCGCAATCCTGGGATTCGAGACAGCCAGGCCACGCCCCGGTGACCAGGTGCTGGTAGTGGGATATCCGCTGGGAATTCGAGGAATGCTTGCTCGAGTGAGTTCACGCTTCATCGAGCAGGCGAGTGAGGCCGATGCCGATTTCTGGGAGTTGGTCGATCGGCTTGCGCAGAGTGGGTACATCAGGCCCTTGGCCAGTCGTGGGATCGTCAGCCAGGTGTCCGAAGACTATGTCGTTTACGATGCGGAGACGGCGACCGGGGGAAGCGGCGGTCCCGTTCTCGACTCGGCGGGATCGGTCGTCGCGGTCAACACGGCCATAGTCGGAGATTTCGGTGGCTCGAACCTGGGCGTGTTGTCGATTTTCGCCCGCCGGCTGATAGATCGGTACCAACGCGATTAATAAGTTCGCGTGTGATTTACAGGCAAAATTTGACTCCAATCAACTTGGCTCGCCGGATTCAGGGATAGGATCAATCCTCATATCAGGTCGCCCCAGGAGGAGACAGCAATGCGTGTTGGTGAATTTTGTAACCGTGAGGTCGTTGTGATCGAGGAAGAACGTTCCGTAACGGAGGCGGCCGTGGTCATGCGTGAATATCATGTTGGAGATGTCGTGATCGTCAGAACGGAGTATGGGAGGCAGATACCGGTCGGGATACTCACCGATCGTGACATAGCGCTTGGGATTGTCGCCAATGGCACCGACCCGGATAGTGTCAGTGTCGGGGACGCGATGAGCTTCGAACTGACCACCGTAGCCGAGGATGACGATCTCATGCATGTCATCGAGGTCATGCGTGAAAATGGCATCCGCAGAGTGCCCGTCATCGACTCGAACGAAGCGCTGGTCGGGATCCTGACGGTGGACGATGTGCTGGATCTGCTCAGCGAAGTGCTCATCGACCTTGCCCACCTCGTGGATCGTCAGAAGAGGCGGGAAACCAAAACGCGGCCATGATCCGGCAGGCCGGGTGACGATAGGGGTATCCCGCCCCCCGTCCCCGGATGCGCCGAGGTATTGCAATATGCGGGTGGGGCCTTGCCCTGCTGCTGTTTCCAGTACCCTGGCCGGCGCAGGCTGCAGATACCGAACTGGCCTGTCAGACAATAGACGTGTATGTCCGTGAAGGTTGTCCGCACTGTGCCGATGCCGAGATTTATTTACAGGGATTGAAACGCCGCTATCCCCGCCTGGACATTCGATACCACGACGTGAGTGTGGACCCGGAAGCGCTGAATAATTTGCTGGCGCTGAGTAGGGGACACCGGATAGAACGGCCCGGTGTGCCGTCATTTCTTGTTTGTGACGCGTTTTACGTGGGATTTTCGGAGCGGGCGGGCAGCGGCGACTGGATAGTCGGCCAGCTCGTTGACCCCGGCGGCGGGGCAAACCGCTATCAGATCAACACGCCGCTCGGGGTCTTTTCCGTTGGGGAGCTGGGCTTGCCGGCGTTTACCGTCGTTCTGGGTCTGGTGGACGGATTCAATCCTTGCGCCATGTGGGTATTGCTGTTCCTGCTTTCGATACTGGTCAACGTTCGTGATCGGCGTCGCATCGTCCTTATTGCGGGGACTTTCGTCCTCGTCAGCGGTCTGGTTTATTTGGCCTTTATGGCAGCCTGGCTGAATCTGTTTCTGCTGATCGGCTTTGCTCGCTGGCTGCAGGTTGCGATTGGCATGTTGGCGATAGTGATTGGTACAGTCCACATCAAGGATTTCTTTGCCTTTGGAAAAGGGTTTTCGCTCAGTATTCCCGACGCCGTGAAGCCCACGCTCTATACCCGTATGCGTAGCGTCCTCCATGCGGAAAGCATGTGGGCCGCGCTGGTCGCGGTGACGATTGTCGCCGTCATGGTGAATATGGTCGAGCTGCTCTGTACGGCCGGTCTGCCGGCGCTCTACACCCAGGTTTTGACCCTCAATCCCATGCCGACGGCGCGGTACTACGGCTACCTAATCCTGTACAACCTGGCCTATATTTTTGACGACGCGTTGATGGTGACCATTGCGGTCATCACGATGAATAAATTCAAGCTACAGGAAAAACAGGGACGCTGGTTGAAATTGATCAGCGGCGTGGTTGTTATTTCGCTGGGTGTTCTGCTGCTCGCGGCGCCCGGTTTACTGGTTTGAGAAATCGGCAATAATGATGAAATAGACCGTGCCGCTGCGAGATAACGTCAGAGAAGGTATTGCGCTGATACGCACAAATACGTTATCAAGTAGGCCGCAAATCACACCGGGATTATAGTCATGAAACTGTACGGAACCGTCACGTCGCCTTTTGTCCGCCATTGCCGGGTCGCGCTCACGCAGTGCAGGCTCGATTGGGAATTCGTTACCGGGGACATGGAAAGTCTGACGGCGCAATCTCCTGTTCACAAGATTCCGTATCTGTCAGATGGCGACCGGGTGCTCGGCGATTCATGTTCGATCATCAAATTTGCCAGGGAAAGCGCCGGCCAGGAATTCTTTCCCGATATAGACGAATACGACCTGTTTTGCACAACCAATACCATTCTCGACGCCGCTGTCAATGTGTTTCAGTTGGGTAAGGATGGCCTGACACCTGAGCATAGCCCGTACCTGGGCAGGCAGGCAAAGCGCGTCGAATCCGGTCTGTCGGTACTAGATAGCCGTGTCGGGCCGGGAAACTACGCGCTCAGCGACGGCATACTGAGGGTCGCCTGCTTTCTGGACTGGGGATTGTTCCGTAATCGGATTGATATCGAACCCTACGACAACCTGAGAGCCGTGCTGGATTTTTCCAATCAGGATCCTGTTTTTACCTCGACGTCGATCCCGGAAGAAATGCGCTAGCCCGCATGCTCACCAGGATCCCGATCGATGACCTGGACTGCGGTGCCCCGGCTCGGATGACCGCTCACGCAATATTCCGAATTCACAGACGCTCGGGGAGGTGTTCCCGTATATCGCCGTCTTCCGCCTTGCTCAGGTCCTTGTCGATCTCCAGGGTGACGAGTTTTTCCACCTCGTCGGAGATGCTCTTACGTATATGGCCGAGAAAACGTGGATCGGCGACCAGCGCCAGACGCTTGAATCTGTTATTGATTCGCCCTTGATCGAGGTGCTCGGCGATCGTTTTCGCAAAACGTATCGACTCCTGTTCCTTCGGGCTGACGGGTGTCCCCGTGGCATGTCGGCCGTCGCCGTGGCTGTCGAATGCGCGCCCCGGTCTGTCGGATTTCATGTCTTTGTCGTGCAGTCTGGCCTCGGGGTGCACCAGCTGTTCCATTGGGTTCAAGGGCGCCGAGGCGCTCGCCACGGAAAAGATCCGGGCCCGCGCAGAATCCGCGACGACAATCCAGGCATATGACGACATAAGTCCACCTACTTGGTTGAGTATTCAAGACGATGCCATTGTGACAAATGTTCGCCCGGTTGACATTGATTTGGGTCATTTGTTTCGCTGCTCCGCCG
>CAMYOI010000483.1 GCA_947259955.1 uncultured Gammaproteobacteria bacterium | reverse complement strand
GACGACAACGGCATCGACGCCGCGACCATCGGCCAGGTGATGTCCATCATCGTGGAGGTGCTGGTGCGGGGAGCCACCCCGGAGGCAAACTATTCCAATACGCGGACCTATCAACTTGGTGACAGGGCCTACACCGTAAACGACCAGTTCAGACGCCAGGTTTTTCGCGACACTATTTTTGTGCGCAACTGGTCGGGATTGAGTACATGATGCCATCGTTGACAAAGGGCGTTATGCACACCAGACAAACCGGCGCGGTGCTGGCCATCACCATGCTCGTCCTATTGATCGTCACGGTGATCGGGGTGAGCAGTATGGGCTCCTCCAGCATCCAGTTCTTTCTAGCGCGGAATACCCAACTCAAGCAGGTGTCGTTTCAGAACTCCGAGAGTGCCGTGTTGATCGGTGAGCAAGCCTGGGGCAATGCGCTGACGACCTGTTTCAGTGATCGAAGCAACTGCAGCCTCGACTCGGCGCCACCGATCATTGACAGCGTCGATGACATCGACTGGGGGGCCATATCAGGATCCGGCGTGACCACCTACGGTAAATATGTCGTGGAATATCTCGGCTTTCGGCCGGTGCCTGGGGAGAGCGACAAACTGGTGCGCCTGTACCGCATCACCGGACGCGGCTTGGGACCGAATGCCAAGGCGCAGACCCGGATCCAGACCATGTTTAGAAAATGCGTCAAAACGGACGGGGCAAACTGTCCGACCTAGATATTTGAGAGCCGGTGTCGAAATGAAGATTAATACATCAAAATATCGGAAAACGTTGCTGACCGGTTGCGTTTCCCTGATGTGTACATTGAGTGGCACGTCCCACGCCGCGGGCGGTCAGATTTACCACACCATCGGCGCACCGGAGCTGTCCGTGTCGAACCTGGGCGAAAGTGGGGGTCTGTTGTTCGAAGTCCGTTTCGAGCCGGCGAGTGTAGTCGGTGCCGATGGGACGCTGATCGACAATCCTTACGCATTCGAAGGCGATATTCTGGCCCGCAGCGTGGCTGCTGATGGCTCGTTCACCCCCGATGACTACTATCCCTCGAATCCGGATGATGCTGGGTACATCGAGGGTCTGGCAGGGAAAATCGAGAATTTCAACGGGTTGTGGCGCGGATCCGAGACGGTGACCTCCCAGTCCAAGCGAGGGGCCGGCGTGGACGATCGGGTCATATTCACCTCGGGCTACGACGCGGGCGGTGATATCGGGTATCCATTCAGGTGGAGCGAGCTTTCGGACGCAATAAAAGGCGTAATCAACAGCGACACGAGTGTAAACGAGGCCAGCGACCCGGTCACCGACTGGACTCGAGGACACGATACCAATGAAGGCACCGGGGCGACGAATTTTCGGCAACGCACCACGGTGCTGGGCAATTTCGTACACGTCACGCCGGCGTACCTCGGCGCACCCTTTGGAGTTTTCCCCAATGATGCCGACTACGGGCAGTTCGTCACGGATAACCAAGCTCGGACGCCGCTCGTATTCGCTGGAGACGGTGCGGGCATGATGCGTGCGTTCAAGGCAAGCGACGGTATCGAGGTTTTTGCCTATATCCCGCAGGAAATACTCGGCTCACTGAAGACGCTGACCCAGCAGACCAGCGAAATATTCCTGGTGGACGGTTCCCCAACCATCGGCGACGCCAAGGCTGCGTTTCCGAAGTGCGGCGGGGGTGACTGCTGGCGAACCGTGCTGGTGAGCGGACTCGGTGTTGGTGGCAGCACAATTTTCAGCCTTGACGTGACCGATCCGGTTAGCGACATAGGCTCACTAGCCGACAAGGAATCCAACGCGGCTGAACTGTTTCTGTGGGAATTCACCGATGCCGACCTGAGTCTGACTACCGCCGAACCAATCATCGCGCAGTTGAACGATACCGATGGCACCTGGGTGGCGATATTCGGCAACGGTCAAGGCGCCGACAAGACGGTCCTGTATGTCGTCGACATCGCCGACGGGTCGTTGATACAGAAGCTCATAGTCTCCCCCACGGGCAGTGGATTGTCCTCGCCCGTGGCCTGGGATCTGGATTACGACGGTGATATCGATATTGTCTATGCCGGCGATCTAGAGGGCAACCTGTGGAAATTCGATTTTACGTCCGCCGATGTTAATGGCAACGCAAGCATTGCGTTTTCGGGCAATAGCCTGGTGCAGGTAATCGACCCCGATACAAATAATCCGCTGCCAATCACCACAAAACCCTCGGTGTCGATCAATCCTAGCGGCGGGTTGCTGGTTTTTTTCGGCACCGGCACGAGCAACCAGGATATCGGCGACACCAACGCCCTCTTCGGCATCAAGGACAAGGGCGTCCGCATCACCAACCCGACACTGATAGAGAGCGTGCTTTCGGAACCCATTTTGTACGACCCCGTCGACCCGAATGAACCCAACAAAAAATACCGGGTGATCAAGGAATACACGGAGCCGGCTACCACCTCAGTAGGCTGGAAACTGGTTTTGCCCACGGGCGAGCGCATCCTGACCAATCTTATTCTGAACAACGAGCGGGTGGGGTTCACCAGTACCGACCCGGCCGCCGCCACCTTCAACCAGAATTGGTTCACCGCCGTCGACTACCAGACCGGCGGACCGCCGGATACGGCGTTTCTGGATCTCAACAACGATGGGATTTTCAACGACGACGACCTGTTCAGGGACCTCGACGGCGAGTGTCCGATAGACGATGAAACCTGTATCGCCAACAGCGACTCGGCGATTGCGGTCGGCATCTTTCTGGATATCGGCGTAGTATCGGCGCCGACGCCCGCAAACATCAGCGGTCAGAAGGACACCGTGTTCATCACCCATGGACTGGAGTCCATTTTCGACACGCCGCTCGAGGATGAACTGTTCAACGATCCGGGCATCCGCGCCGGCCACATCGACCACGACACTTTCGAGGAGGAAAATGGCAGCCTGCGCGACCACACCCACGAATACGACGACAAATACAATGTCAACGGAGTCAACATGCTGGTGTCGGGCGGCCAGGTGTTGCATCCGCCCGATTCCTTTATCTGGAATGGAGCCCCCCCCGGGCAGACCCCCGTGGAGAGCGCAACCGGCATAATGAGTAGCGACAAGGCGCTGATGGACCATGTCCTCGAGTTGGACGATGCAGAAAATACCCTGGCCATCTTAGGAGGACATGGAGCTGCACCTGTAACAATTCCAGCTACATTTCCTCCCAGAGCATCTCTCCACTTACTGAAAATGAGTTTATCAGCAAGTTTCCATTTAATGCTTTTTAAACCCGAAGGCTTCCAGCCAATCTCATACTCCTCCGTTAATCCTAGAGCCCAGAAAAATAGTTTCTTTTTGGTTCCGGTCAATTCCAATCCTTTATTGTAGATTTTCTCATATACTTTCTCAAGCAATCGTGGAACAGTTGAGAAAAAGTAAGGCTTAACCGTAGCAAGATCTCCTGTAGGCCCTCCAAGGTTATCTGTTCCCGTGCAATGAACTATTGCTGAACCCCTCATATAACCATATATGACTGCTCTCTCAAAGATGTGGCAAAAAGGTAAAAAGCTTCAGGAACCTTACAACGTCCGCATCCTCCACGTTAATCCAGAACTGGTAATAATTATAGGG
>CAMYOI010000482.1 GCA_947259955.1 uncultured Gammaproteobacteria bacterium | reverse complement strand
GCTCGCAAGCACCCCCCTCATCGCCATCACGCACGACTATCCTCACGCAACAGTGCAGCTGAACGTCCGCAACATCGCCGAGTACAGCGGCACACCGATCGGCGCCGAAGGACAGGCGATCCGGTGGGTGCGACCCGATGACCTCCACGAAGTCAATTTCCTCGAGGCTAATGGACCGATCATCGACGCCGTCCGGATGCGAGACCGATAGGCTGGAGTGGTTACTCAATACCTGTAATCTCGAAGAGGCCCCCGAATTATACTCTCGACGGTATGCGCCTTAAGGCGTTGGGGCTTGTAGACGAAGACGGAGTCCAAGGGGTAGCCACAACCAGTTGCGTATGAACTAAACTATTGAAGGTCGGCATGATTCCACAATTGATCTGTGATTCGATCTCATATATCGCAAACAGCCACACAGAATTCTGAACGGCCTCTCGAATATTCGTATGGCAGGTGGGATCCATCGAGCAGGTTGGTTCATTCGTGTGCTGACTGCTCCAGCCTCGCCCGAGTCCGGCGACCCTCCGGGATCTTGATGCAACATGCCGGCTAGACCCAAGCTCTGGTTCATTGTGGTCCTGGCGATGTTTGGTCTTGGGCTCTATTCCAACAATGTCCAGGTCCCTTTCATTTACGACGATATGCTGCAGATCGTCAACAACGAAAAGCTGAAGAATCCTACCAGCATCGTAGATGCCTTGTTCACCGATCACTGGCACAACCGGGTTCTTGCACACCTCACATTCTCGATCAACTGGGCCCTGACGCCCAATTCACCGGTCAGCTTCCACATTGTCAATAACCTGCTGCACATCCTGAACTCGATACTGCTGTTTCTATTCCTGTCAACATTTATTCGGATCAGGTATCTCCCGTACCTGACATCTTTTTTCTTCCTTGTGCACCCGCTTCAGATTCAATCTGTAACCTACATCAGCGGCAGGACCAGTCTGCTTCTGACGCTCATTACACTGCTTGTACTGCTCGCTTTCGCGAATCGTAAAACCAGGAAACCATTGCTGATCTTTTCGCTGCTTTGTCTGTCCGCGACCATCAAGGAAACCGGCGTGCTTATCCCTGTGCTGATCCTGGCATATGACCTATTCATTAATGGGAGGCGCTTTGGAAACATCAATGTGAAAGAACACGCTTTGTATTTTTCACACATCCTTGTTGCTTTGCTATTCCACCTCGGTATGGACGTGCTGGGCACACACCAAGGGGCCGTTGGCTTCAATCTATATCCATTTTTCGAGTACGCGATCGTCCAGGCCCATTTCCTTTTGTTTTACCTGTACCTGTTTGTCAATCCGGCCAGTCAGAGCATCTATCACGCCTATCTAGAACCAACCGGTTTGATCTACGTCACTTCAACAATGGGAATTCTCTCGTACGTCTGCGCGATCTCCTTTGTAATACGTTGTTTGGTAAGCGGTCCGCGGACATCGATCCATCCGTTCTTTCTGACTTTTTTCATGATTTCCCTGCTCCCCAGCAATTCGATTCTCCAGATGTACAACCCGTTTGCGGAGTACCGCCTGTACCAAAGCAATATAGTGCTCTGCCTGTATCTGTCTTACGCCATCCTTGTCGCGGGACGATTTCGAAAAGTGTACACCTACTTGCTTACTGGAATATGTGCCTCTTATTTCATGTTTTTACCTATTCTCACAATCTATTCTGGCGCGACCCATTCACGGTCTGGAAGCAGGCGTATAATGATTACCCCAACAACTCTGTGATATTGAACAGCCTCGGTGTCGAATACGCCAGGCGGGGGAGACATCAACAAGCGTTGAAACATCTAGAGAAAGCCGTTGATACCCACCGAACCAGAAACGAAAAGAGCACCGCCACCTATAACCTGGCCATCGCATATAACGTAACAGGCCAGTCGGATCTTGCGTATAAAAATTACAAAGAATTGTATGCCGTGCCCAACTACAAAGGAAACGCCATACTGATGCAAAATTATGCGCAGCTTCTATTTGAACTTGGAAAGACCGCAGAACTGGAGGCTCTGCTCGCCGACATCACAAACAATTTCGGCAAGAAACGGGCGGACTTAATCGTACGCGGTCTCAAGGTCGATCGTCGCGGCCAGTAAGGTGTGACGAAAATAGGATAGAGGGGAGCCTCGATTGCCTGTCGAGCCGGCTTCAGAGGATTTTCACGGCTTTCCTTGTACAGTAAATGCTTCGTCTGAAGTTCCCGCGATATTTCCAATGTAATTGTATTGAATCTATTGTGGCCCGAACCGCTCTGAATCGATGAGATTTATCGTCCCGGCAATCGGCTTGTTGAAATCACGGAACAAGATTGGTTTGGCATCGGTAAGATTCCAGCCATTCCCGGTCGCGACCTTTTCCGACGCAAAAAGCAGCAACCGGTTATCTTTGTAAAGAAAATACATGGGGGATCCACCTCCGCCGGAGGCAACCTTCCTCAGTGCAACGTCAGGTTTTTTATATTCAGCATTGACCCGCCCGGCAATCAGATTTCCCACGACCTGATACCCGTATGCCAGGGGGTGGCCGTTGGAATTTTCAGGGTAGAGCGGATTCGGGCCCAAAGCCGCCTCCTGGAGATCGGGAATGATGTCGAGGGAAATCACGCCCTCCAGTGATTCGACGTGGTCGAATAATTTGCCGATGTTTTCCTGCTCCATTCGCACAAGTTTTTCGTATACCGGATCCAGGGCGATGCGGTCCCGTCTTACCCGTTTGAGGTGTGCAAGCTCCTTGGTGGGGATCATCGTGATTATCAGCTTCGTTTGTGTGGAAATGGCGATGCGGGCCATATTACCGGCGATCTTTTCCATGATTGCCCAGGATTCCCGTACCACTGCGTAGCCGGTATCGTTCGATATCAGCCTGAGCTCGGGTGTGAATTCGGTCTTCTGGCCGTCACTGTATTCGACAAGCCAGTTTTTCTCCGCAGGTGACGGGAACCCAACGAATTTCGGTCGATCGTCTCCCGATGTGTCGGGATCCACTTTGAATCCTTCCCAGTTGTCGACACCCGAACCGTACACGAGAGAAAAAGTCTCGGAAGGGTCGTTGCCGGAATAAAACGCGACGATGATGAGTTCCGGCTTGAAAACCGTGCTTTTGGACAACATGTCGAGATACTGGATCGCCCCCCAACCGCCTGTTGCCATGGCATACACGGTGCGATCCGATTTCAATGATTGCTTCATCTGCGAGGGCCAGTTGGCCTCGAGCAGGGCATTGACGCCGTAAGTCTGACTGTCGCCGATGACGATGATGTCGACCACATTGGGAATCTCGTGATTGCGAAATCCCAGCAGGTCGTGAGGCCCAACTACCAGCGATCTTCTCATCAGGGCCCGGCCCCTGACGCGAGACACAGGATCCTTTAGTATGAACTCACCCGTATTGTGGTCTTCGGAACGGAAAACATTTTCAAAAAACGGGGGAATTTCCTCGCTGACCTGAACGGACTGAAGGTCGATCGGGATGCCCAGCAGCTGGGGCGCGAAGTAGCGAATGCCCGCTAGCGCGACGCCTATGGTCACAGCGGAAACGGCGATCAGGAGCAGCCACTCTTTTTTCATGGGATCTCAGCGTCTTCGCATGCGGTGAGGATCATCGC
>CAMYOI010000481.1 GCA_947259955.1 uncultured Gammaproteobacteria bacterium | reverse complement strand
CCTCATCCCTGGTTTGGGGCAGAACCCACTCCCGTATGCCGTCGGGGGTGACCTCGTTTTTCTCGTGAGCCTTTTCGTGCTGGGTGGTGATTTCTGGGACAAGATCAGGGCACTGTTTATTTACAGCAACAGGGCCTCTTCAACGAATAAGTAATAAATTTCCAATCGACTCCAGCACGCATTTCTCCCCATGATTCCAGACGACGGCGCTGCGCAGGCGTTTTCAATTCTCACTGTTTTTCAGTTAAAACTATATGCCTCAATATTCGCAATGACTCAATTAATCAGAGCTTCCTTAAATAGTCATCCCCAACCGCCTGGTGGGAAATGCTGGCTAGGAGCCTGTCCTTTTCTGTTCATACATGATTGTATCCGCTTCCTGCAGCAGGACATCGATAGTTTCATGCCGATCTGGATCGAACTTCACCGCCCCGGCGCTGTAACAAATGTCATAACCCCGACGTGCTTGCACATTGTGCTCGCTGAGTGCGAATTGAAGACGCGTCAATAACTCATTGGAGCCTGTATTGTCAGTGTTTGATAGCAGCACCACGAACTCGTCTCCACCCAGCCTACCTATTACGTCCGCTTCCCGGCAGCAGGCTTTTAAAATCCTGCTGAAGGTCGTCAGTGCCAAATCGCCTTCCGCATGTCCATACTGATCGTTGACCTTTTTAAAGCGATCCAGGTCGATGAACAACAACGAAGCGGGTTGTTGTTGCCGTTCGCACATCTTCAGGACATGCTGTCCCAGGACAAGAAAGCCACGACGATTGGAAAGCTGGGTCAGCTCATCCATCGTCGCGAGTCGAACGGCCGACAACTCCTGTTCCGCCATTCTTGCGAGGTCCCGCAGTAATTCCCGGTCCTCAGGGGTCATCGTTCGGGGTTCTTGATCGATTACGCAAAACGTGCCCAGTTTGCTCCCGTTGGAGACGCCAAGTGGAAATCCGGCGTAGAAACGGATTTTGGGGTTTTCAGTGACCAGCGGGTTATCATGAAACCGTTCGTCACGCATCGTATCCTCAACCATGAATATATCTTCGTGGTGGATGGCGTGGCCGCAGAACGATAAATCCCGTGAAGTTTCACAAACATCCAGTCCTTGGCGGGATTTGAACCATTGACGATCGGAATCGACCAGGCTTACCAATGCGATGGGCACGTCGAAAAGCCGTTTCGCGAGACGTGTCAGACGATCAAACCGTTCCTCGGGCGAAGTATCGAGTATATCCAGCGAACGCAGCGTGTCGAGTCGCGTTGTTTCGTTTCTTGGTGAATTCGGTACTCTCATAAACGTGTTGTAAGTTCGCGGCAGCGCATGCTAAAAGCCGACCCAGACCGCGGGTATGACTGGGTCAAGCCCGCGCCGCCGCGCTTTGTTGACTTTGCCCGTCAATGTCAAGTTTAGGCCACGCCCAGCTAGCTGCAAGGAAGGTGAGAAATCTCCATTGAAAGTCCCCACCGGCCATCGGACCCGGTGATAATCGAACTATAATCGAGATTGATTTTCTCTCGCGAAAGGCGCTGAATATCGATAACCCTGCGGCAAAACCGGCACCTGTACTGCGCCATCGTTCGGCATCCTGGTGAGAAATGCAGGCGAGGCATTTTTGCCTTTGCCAGCAACCCTGGTTACCGTTTTGATTGCGGCGACCGTGTGGACCGGGGGTTTGTTCGACTAAGCGGAGATTTTGGCAATGTTTGCCCTAAATCAAGGGTAGATCGACAAATATGGTGTACAAAGCGGTCGGCCATTGATAATCCCGATATGCGTTATTCGTGAGATTTGCCATGGAAGAGATGAACGTAGTTCACATCGTTGCCCTGTGGGGTTTCATACTTGCCCTCTTGTTTGGCGCGGTCGCTTACAAAACCAGCTTCTGCACCATGGGCGCGGTCAGTGACTGGATAAATTTCGGCGACAAGCGGCGTCTGCGCGCCTGGTTTCTGGCCATCGGTTTGGCCATAGTCGGTACTCAGATTCTACATCTCCAGGGAAAAATCGATTTCAGCGGCGTTCCCTCGTTGATGCCGAATTTCAGCTGGTTGGCGTGTGTTGTCGGAGGATTCGCTTTTGGCATCGGCATGACACTTGCCTCCGGTTGTGTGCAGCGTTCCCTGGTGCGGCTGGGCGGCGGCAACATGAAATCTCTGCTGGTCGTGCTGGTGCTCGGTCTGACTGCATACGCGACTTTTCGGGGCCTGCTTTACTTTATCCCGTACGAATATCTATGGGGAGTGCCGCTAAATCTCCAGGAACACGGCATCGCCGATCAAAGTGCGGTGGCGGTTGTTGCCGGTGTGTTTGGCGTTGAAAATTCCCATACATTACGTATCGCCATCGCCACAGCGATGGGTGTCGGTTTTATCTCATACGCATTCAAAGATGGTGACTTCAGAAAGAGTTTCGATAATATTCTTGCCGGAGTGGTAATAGGTTCCATTATTGTAGGGTGCTGGTATGTCACGGGCGTTGTCGGCAACGACGACTTCGAACCGCAACCGGTCGAATCAATGAGTTTCGTATTACCCGTCGGCAACACGCTGCAGTATTTTATGACCTATACCGGCTCGACAATCAACTTTGGTATCGCCACTGTCTTGGGTCTCATCACCGGGGCTTTTCTCTTCGCGATTATCAGCCGTCGGTTTCGATTTGAGAGTTTTCACTCGGTGGCCGATATGCGCAATCACATCATTGGCGGCGTGCTCATGGGCATCGGAGGTGTCGTGGGTTTTGGCTGCACTATTGGGCAGGGCGTCACCGGTATCTCGACTTTGTCCATCGGTTCGGCACTCACCCTTGTGGCCATAATCTTTGGCAGTGCTTTAACCATGAAATTTCAATACTACCGATCGGACGAGACAGGGTTCCTCAGGGCGCTCTACGCTGCCCTGGCCGATTTCAAGCTGCTGGCGGCTCTAGCGAAACCTAATAGAAAAAATACATAAGGCCCAGGGCTGGGAACCTGTCCGAGTATTCTGCCCGCTTTCGCAGCAGCACGAATACTCGGACAGGCTCCCAGCCCGCATTTCAAGTGAAGAAACCGACTACGATCGTCTGCCGAAGGTGTGCCGGTATTCGACCCGAAAAACACTGTCGTACCAGATGTCATTCGTCAGCGCTATGCCGTAGCCGAGATACAGCGAGCCGGGAAGACTGGAGGTCCGAATTCGTGCGCCCAGCTTGAGATTGACAATAGTGTCACCGGAGGCATCCTGCCTCGGCGGTGCGGTCTTGAAACCATCCAGCACGTACCATCCCACGAGCTCCGCGACGGGTGAAAAACTCACGTCGGATCCGCGTCCCTCGTGACTCGCACCGATTCCGAATCGCAGGACGTCGCCGGCGAAGTCGGTGCCCCCGATCGGGTGCCACCAGCGCAGTTCAGACTCCATCGACCAACGACCTTTGAGCTTTTTGTAATACAACAGAGCCGGTTCGATCGAATAATGATCGGTACCCAGGGCTTGTTCTGCATCCCCGGAAGGGAAATAGCCCCTCACTTGGAGTGTCAGGTAGCGATCCGGACGCACCAGCGTGGCGTACTTGAAGCCCACTCGGACGTCACCTATGCCACTGCTAGTGAAGTCCCCAATGGGCGAGGCCGGAGGCGTGGTGAGATC
>CAMYOI010000480.1 GCA_947259955.1 uncultured Gammaproteobacteria bacterium | reverse complement strand
GCTCTATCTCGCGATGCTGATTGCCAAGCTCGTCGGAACCTATACTGCGCAATCGATGAAAGAACAGACTCAATAAGGAACCCTGTCCGCCGGATTTTCGACTAACGAACGGGTCCGGGCTGTCGGAACAGTGCAAAGCGGGCCGCCGCTACCACTCAGTTCTACACTTGTTCCGACGGCTCTCTTGGTTAGGGCCGCGGGGCGAGTGTGGTAGTGAGCTCAGAGGCTCCCGCCCACGTCTTGAATTCGTCGTCCAACGCCTCTTGGAGTGCGTTGACTTCGCTCTCGGATAAGCAGCTCACACCGTTACTATCGAAGCAGGAGAAGGCGACATGAAGAGGGACATGGCTCTATTGCTGCCTCGAACGTCTCCTTCTGGACGAGGGTGTGTGAAAACGCGGTGGTCATTATAATGAGGTGGTTTCAGAAGAAGGTAATCGGAATGAAGCGTTTTATTGAAGGGGAGAACCGATTTCAGACCACGTTATTGCCGGAACGTCTTGACGAATACATTTTGGAAGACAATGCGGTACGCGTCATTGATGTGTTTGTCGACAAGCTTGATTTGCAGGAACTTGGGTTCACGCGGGCGGAACCGAGTGTGACGGGTCGGCCGGGGTATCACCCGGCGACGATGCTGAAGATTTATGTGTACGGTTATTTAAACCGGATGCAGTCGACGCGACGTTTGGAGCGGGAGTCATACCGTAACGTGGAGCTGATCTGGCTGACTGGGCGGTTGATGCCGGATTTCAAGACGATTGCGGACTTTCGACGAGACAACAAGAAGGCGATTCGGCGGGTGTGTACGGAGTTTGTTGGGGTGTGTCGGGAGCTTGATTTGTTTTCAGCCACGCTGATAGCGATTGACGGGAGCAAGTTCAAGGCGGTCAACAGCCGTGACAAGAACTTTACCCGGAAGAGCGTGGAGCGACGGCTGCGGAAGACGCAGGCGAATATTGACCGATATCTGGCGAAGCTGGATGCGGTGGATCGAGAAGAGCCGGAGATCCGGGAAGTAACGGCACCGGAGTTAAGACAAAAGATTGCCTCGATGGAGGCGAAGATGGAGGAACTCAAGCAACGCAAAGCCGAGGTCCAGGCGCATCCGGACAAACAGGTATCCCTGACGGATCCTGATGCGCGGTCGATGATGAAGGCGGGCGGCGGCAGTGTAGTGGGATATAACGTGCAGACTGCGGTCGACAGCAAACACCATCTGATTGCGGCCCATGAAGTAACTGATGCGCCGAGCGATCGGGGCCAGCTTTCCTCGATGGCCCTACAAGCCAAAGCGGCGCTGGCCTCCGACGACCTGGAAGCCGAGGACAACGAGGAGCTGATCGTGGTTGCCGATCCTGGGTACTATAAGGGTGAGGAGATCGTCGACTGCTACGAAGCGGGCATCAAAGCCCTGGTGCCGAAGGTGGATACGTCAGAGAGTAAGGCCAAAGGTCGGTATAGCAAGTCCGACTTTCGCTACGATGCGGACCGCAATGAATATGTGTGCCCGGCTGGGCAACGGCTGACGTACCGATTCGACAGTGTGGAGGATGGCAAGACGCTATGGGTGTATATGACCAACCAATGCGCATCATGCCCGCTGCAATCGAAGTGTACGACGGCCGATGCCAAGCGTCTCAAGCGTTGGGAGCATGAAGCGGTACTGGATGCAGCTGATGCCGAGCTGAAAAAGCAGCCGGATGCGATGCGACAGCGCAAGCAGATCGTGGAACACCCCTACGGCACCATCAAACACTGGATGGGATCGACTCACTTTTTAATGAAACGACTCCCCAACGTGCAAACGGAGATGAGCCTGCATGTGCTCGCCTACAACCTGAGGCGGGCGATCAACATAGTCGGTGTACCGGCAATCATCGCGAAGCTGCAGGCGGCCTGAGAGGACCGTTTTCGCGATCATCGCCGCATCAGTTCATCCTTAAGCTGCGAATAAATCTACCCGAAATTATCTTTATAAATTTGGCGCGGATATGGCGATCTGAGTCGTCGAGATCAGAATCTGAGCAATTTTCCGGTCACCTGCTGAATTGGACAATCACCAGGTTCTTTTCACACACCCTCGGCCGGTTGCTGTCTGTGAAGTGAAGCAAATTATCTCCTGGACCCCGTAAAATCCCACCGGCAGTAATGGGTTCCATAGCAGCCTGTCGAATTTTGAGTGTTTATATTAAGTATTGACGAGGGCGTACTGGCGCTTTCGGCGTGAAGCGGTCCTTCGTGATGGTCTATATAGATGCTCGATAACCTGTAGAGAATCCTGAATCTCGTCTGACTGACTTTTCATTTGCCACATTGATTTCAATCAATGTTAATTATGTGTAACGGTTAGATTGTCACTTAGATGAAAGAGCACTAAACAAAAAAGGATAAATCTCATGGCCAAACCGGAACACAACAAAATCCTGACCGTGCCGAAACCCGGTAAGGTCGAATTCGGTAAACGAGGAACCGCAACTGGAAGGGAAAGCTCAGCACCCACTGACGCATCGGCAAGCGGGGCAGCACCTCGTCCACCAGCAGCGCGGCCCTCTCCACCATCCGCCGGGCCCCGCAGCTCGGACAAAAGCCGCGCCGTTTGCAACTGAACGCCACCAGACGCTCAGCGTGGCAATCCTGGCATCTTACGCGAAGAAAGCCATATTCCACTCGCCCGCGCTTGGTCATAGACATTCGTCAATACACTTACCCAGAAAAATGCACCTTGGCGTCGTAAATGAACAACCCTCTGATTTTATCCCAGAAGTCGCCTCCCAATACATAAAGACTGGCCAGCAGCATAAGGTCACCGCCAACAGCATAGAGCAATGGGTGATTGGTGAAGCCTGGAATAAATTTCGCCGTATATACAGAGAGCCAACCAAAGAGTATCGGTAAAATGAACAGAACAAGCCCAACGATATAACGCCTACGGCTAACCGTTTTAATTGGCGCATATGGCCTTATCAATCCAACAACACGCTGCTTTAAAAAGGCATAGCCGTCTTTTCCCATCACCGCTACCGCAATGAGGCCTAAAATTTCTGCCCCCACCAGCAGTACTCCTGAAATCGTAGCGGCTTGGGCCGCTGACATTCCTAATACTGTCACCAAGGGTATTCCGCACAAAGGGGTAAATATGCTTAATCCAAACAAACAAATTCCAATCTTTAATCGCCAGCCTGCACTTGAATGTTCCGTGTTATTTGCTTTTTCGTTCATACTTGTCACCTTGACAATGAGTTCCCTGGAGCGGAGCCACAATGGTAAAACGATGGTCGCTGAAAACTGGAGTTACGATAATTGGGCAGTAAATCGATCTCTTTTTTTAATCCGACAGCTTCGCACTGATGATTTCAGCCACTTCCCCTGGGCCACAAAATTCAATATTCTGAAATAACAATATAGTACTCGATGGCAATAAGAACGACATATACCAATGGATAGAAGATTAAAAACGGATAGGCTGGGAAGGCTGGGTTTTTAATCTGGCCAAATTCCTCGGCTAACTACTGACTCTCGCAATGGCGCTGGAAACGCAAAGCGGAAAAGGTCAATTTTAAACATATTATTGATCGCCCTGGCCTGCTTTGCGGCTCGCCGGTGGGCCCAAATCAGAGGTCGCAAACTGCCT
>CAMYOI010000479.1 GCA_947259955.1 uncultured Gammaproteobacteria bacterium | reverse complement strand
CTGGCGAACAGCTCATTCTCTCAATCCCGTGCCTTTTATTATAAAGGACTATTCTGGAAGAACTTACGAGCTGAACACAGATGTGCACAATGCCGGACTCGGAAACGTCGCAACAACACTACTTGAAATATTAGGATACAACCCTCCGGAAACTTTTGAACGCAGCCTGATTCGCCGAAGCGCGATGAGTAAGGAGCGAGTGACGGTCGCCTGATATGCCAGATCATTCGCTCATAAGGATCATTGGATCATGGCTGTTTCACCGAAAGCGTTTTTTCGATATTCGCCCGCGACATGCGATTACGCTGCATGCTCCTTCATACGGAGCACGGCAGGCTTTGCGTTTGTGAACTCAGCCGTGCCGTCGGCGCTTGCCAGGATGCCTAATCATCCTGCTAAGCTGCTCTGCGCTTGATATCTGGTAGACATTGTAAATGCAGGGCGGCTCTTCAGCGTTGTCGAGCCGAACATCGACAAGTTAGCGGTGCCAGCAATTTCTTTATCGCTGTTGCAGCGACGACCATAGCCTTTAACGCATGCATTATGATCAGCTAAATTGGGGAGAAATTAACCGTGACAGTTAAGGTAGGAATCAATGGCTTCGGTCGCATGGGCCGGTTGGCGATTCGGGCCGGCTGGGGCCGAGAGGAGATGGTGATCATCCAGGTGAACGAGATTGCAACGGATGCGGCCGGCTCGGCGCATTTACTCAAGTTCGACTCGGTTCATGGCAGCTGGCCGGTTGAGTGCGGGGCCGACGCTGGAACGATGATCGTCGGTGGAAAACGTATCGCCTATCACCATAATCCGACCATCTACGAGACCGACTGGTCCAGCTGTGACATCGTGATAGAAGCAACCGGCAGGCATCATAAAAAGCCCGAGAGCCTGCGGACTTATTTCGACCAAGGGGTCAAGAAGGTGCTCGTTGCCGCACCGACCGAGGGTGCGTTGGACATCGTCTACGGCATTAACGACCACCTATACGACCCGGCCGAGCACAGTTTGGTGACCGCAGCCTCCTGCACTACCAACTGCTTGGCCCCCGTGGTAAAAGTGATGCACGAGAAAATCGGCATCGTCCACGGCTCCATGACCACCATCCACGATATCACCAACACCCAGACCATTGTCGACAAAGGCCACAAAGACCTTCGCCGGGCACGAGCCTGCGGGCAGTCGCTGATCCCGACTACCACGGGTTCCGCCAAGGCGATCACCAAGATTTTCCCGGAGTTGAGCGGCAAGTTAAACGGGCACGCCGTTCGCGTACCACTGCTCAACGCCTCGCTGACCGACTTCGTATTCGAGGCGGCGCGTCCGGTGACCATAGAACAGGTCAACGGGTACTTCAGAGAAGCAGCCGAAGGTGATCTAGAGGGCATCCTCGGCTACGAGGAGCGGCCGCTCGTGTCGGTGGATTATCTGAACGACCCGCGCTCCTGCATCGTCGATGCGCCGTTCACCATGGTGACCGATGGCACCCAGGTGAAAGTCTATGCCTGGTATGACAACGAGTGGGGCTATGTAAACCGGATGATGGATATCGCCGCCAAGATCGCAAAAAGCTTGTAGCTATGGATTGGAAGGTATATTTCGACCCTCGCTCGCGCCGATTGCGATAAAACACCCGTGGACAAGGACCTGCGCAATTATCTGGTCGTAACCGCAGGTTACTGGGCCTTTACCATCACCGACGGCGCAATCCGCATGCTGGTTGTGCTCTATTTCCACCTGCTGGGTTACTCGCCCTTCGAGGTGGCCATGCTGTTCCTCTTCTACGAGTTTTTCGGCATCGTGACCAACCTCGTCGGGGGTTGGCTCGGCGCGCGCATCGGCCTGAATCTCACCATGCATATCGGAATGGGGATGCAGGTAATCGCCTTGACCATGCTGACCGTGCCCGACGCTTGGCTGTCGGTACCCTATGTAATGGCCGCGCAGGCCCTGTCCGGTATCGCCAAGGATTTGAACAAAATGTCCGCCAAGGCCAGCGTGAAAATGCTGGCGGGGGGCGGCGATGAGTCCAAGCTGTTCAAATGGGTCGCCGTTCTCACCGGTTCCAAAAACGCGTTAAAGGGTGCAGGATTTTTCGTCGGTGCGGCTCTGTTGCAATGGATTGGATTTCGCGGCGCTCTGGCGGTGCTAGCTGGAATGCTGTCGGTGGTTCTGATCGTCACCGCCTTCTTGTTGCCCTCCGGCGTAGGAAAGATGAAATCGAAGCCGAAATTTACCCAAGTGTTCTCGAATCGACCGGAAATCAACTGGCTGGCGGCGGCTCGTTTCTTCCTGTTTGGCTCGCGTGACGCGTGGTTCGTAGTTGGACTGCCGGTTTTCCTCTACTCCGTGCTGGGATGGTCTTTCACCCAGGTCGGCGCTTTCCTCGCGTTGTGGGTGATCGGCTACGGCGTCGTACAAGCCTCTGCGCCCAAGCTGTTGCGACGAAGCCGTCACGGCGGTGGACTCGGTGGCACCACGGCGCGCCGGTGGACATTCCTGCTTGCACTCCTGCCCGCGGGGATCGCCCTTGCACTCGGGCAGAGTTGGGACCCCGCATCGGTTTTGATCATCGGACTGATCTTGTTCGGGATCGTATTCGCAATCAACTCTGCCGTGCACTCCTACCTGATTCTGGCGTATTCGGATTTCGACAAGGTATCGATGAATGTGGGTTTCTACTACATGGCCAATGCCGGCGGGCGGCTGGCAGGTACTGTGCTGTCTGGTTGGGCCTATCAGACCCATGGGCTGGAGGGTTGTCTGTGGTGGTCGGCCGGATTCGTTCTGACAGCGGCGTTACTATCTTACCGATTGCCGGACGTATCTAACGGCACGTCGAAGGTCACCGGTGTGTGAATCAGAGACGGTTGCGAAAGTTTCGGGAAGCTCAAGTGTTAAGCATATCGTGAAACCAGAAACGGTTCTGCGGTTAAAGGATGATTGCAAGTCAAAAAGAGCGCCTTAGCACCCGGAGAACCTTGAAGATTCTGTTTGCTATTCGTTTGCGGAGTGATCATAATTAGCTGTCTATGGCCTGTCGGCCCAGTTCTCTTGGCACCCATCCCGGGTGCTTTTATTGACCTTCTCCGATCTGTCAGTTGATGCCGCGTACCATGTCGTGCCCGGCTTGTCTCAATATACTCCAGAGGAATACCATGTCTACCACAGGTACCGTAAAGTTTTTCAACGCAGCCAAAGGGTTTGGCTTCATTGCTCCCGAGGACGGATCCAAGGACGTGTTCGTGCACATTTCAGCGGTGGACCGCGCAGGACTGTCCACGTTGACAGAAAACCAAAAGGTCTCGTTCGAAGTGGAACGCGGAGACAACGGCAAGACCTCCGCCGTCAACCTGAAGCCGCTATAAACGCGCCCATAAGGCAGCCGCTCGTGGCCAAAGAAGAGTTGATCGAAGTTGACGGCGTCGTCAATGAGGTGCTGCCGAATACGCTGTTTCGAGTAACGCTCGAAAACGGCCACATCGTGACGGCTTATGCGTCGGGGAAGATGCGCAAGTTCCGCATTCGGATTCTCGCGGGCGACCGCGTTACCCTGGAGATGTCGCCCTACGATCTCAGCAAGGGCCGCATCAACTTCCGGCACAAGGAAGAGCGGAAGTTCCAAATGCGCAAGCCCTGATA
>CAMYOI010000478.1 GCA_947259955.1 uncultured Gammaproteobacteria bacterium | reverse complement strand
TCACGCCCCCCGGCGGTGCGATGCCCTGCAGCCGGGCCGCCAGATTCGGTGTCTCGCCGAGTACCGTTCGCTCCTCGGAGGCGCCCTCGCCAACGATATCCCCGGCGACTACCATACCCGTCGCGATACCGACACGAACCGCAAGTTCGAACGCGAAGGGTGTTTCCAGCGATGCCACTTCCTGAATGATGTCAAGGCCGGCGCGCACCGCACGTTCTGCGTCGTCTTCGTGTGCGACCGGATAGCCGAAATACACCAGCAAGCCATCGCCCATATAGCGCGCCACGTAACCATCGAAGCGCGCGATTGCGGCGTTGCAGGCGCCCTGGTAAGACGCGACCACTTGTCCCAGATCTTCGGGATCGAGTCGTCGTGACAGTTCGGTGGAACCGACGAGGTCGCAAAACATTACCGTGAGCTGACGGCGCTCGGCCTTGTCACCGCGTTTAATATCGGTTGTGTAGTCAGGATCTTCGCGACTCAACGCCTCAATGGCGCCGAGGATCGTCTTTCTGTGACCGAGCGATCCGATCCCGAGTTCCTTCAGATCATCGCTCGTCAATTCGGACAGGATTTGGGTGTCAATATGGTTATCGGCGAAGTTAGACACATATTGGCCAAGACCAAGCTTCACCAACCACTCGGCTACATCATTAGGCACAAGTATTTCGCTGATTATCCACGGGCGAAAGCATACCAATAAACATCGGGCAACTCGACTCCTGTTGCGAAGGGCCGGGTTGTATTCTGGGCCTGACGTTTGGTGACGGCGGATGCCATCAGCTGCTCTACTGGGTAAAGGGCTTTCACTTGGAATAGTCGACCGGCGGTTATGAGTATTTTCCAGTCGGATAGTCTTTGGTAGTTATGGCTGCCATTCTGGCCGTTCATAACCAATCGGATTGATCGTGCATCAGTGAATCCGGGTGCTTTCGGCCATGAGGAGTCATTCATTGCCCGGCCCGAGAACTTCAGCTCCACTGCTTTGAAGCGGTTCACGCCAGAGTGGCTGGCTTATAATTCCCACCCGTTAGCAATTCGAAATGAGAAAATAATGGTGCCCACAGGAGATGCAGATTCGGTTAGTGACCGATTTGATATACGTGACTGTGACAGAACAATGATGGCAGTAGTCACGACTGGAAATGGTGGATATGACAGACTCGTATACCGCCAGGTACCGGTGCCGACACTCCAACGTGGTGAGGTGCTGTTGCAGGTACTCGCTGCGGGTGTCAACAACACTGAAATAAATACACGACTCGGCTGGTACTCGTCTTCGGTCACTACGGCCACTGAGGATGCCGCGGCCATTGAAGAAGGGGAAGACATAGTAAGGCCAGACGGCGGGTGGAGCGAAGCGACACCGTTTCCGTTCATTCAGGGAACCGATTGTTGTGGACGCGTAGTGGCAGTAGCTGACGGTTTCGACGAGGGTATTATTGGTACAAGGGTGCTGGTACGGGCATGCATGCGTACCGAAGGGTTTGGCTCCCTGGAAAATATCTGGATGGCCTCCGATTTCGACGGCGCCTTCGCACAGTTCGTAAAAGTACCTGCCACGGAAGTGTTTGCAGTGAACTGTGATTGGAGCGACGCCGAACTTGGTACGATTCCATGCGCTTATGGCACCGCTGAAAACATGGTACACCGCGCTGGCGTTCGAGAAGGCGATCATGTGTTGATTACCGGTGCCTCGGGTGGCGTCGGGTCTGCAGCAGTACAACTCGTAAAGCGGCGCGGCGCCACTGTGAGCGCGATTTCCGGCAAAACCAAGGCAGAGCAAGTCCGTTCCACTGGGGCGGGACACGTTTTACATCGTGGCGACAATATCGTCGCCGGTTTCGGAGAGAAATCCGTCGACGTTGTCATTGATAACGTTGCTGGCCCCGCTTTCGGCGATGTGCTTAAGGTCCTAAAACGAGGCGGTAAGTACGTATCCTCGGGTGCTATCGGTGGCCCCATCGTGGCGCTCGATATGCGTACCTTCTACCTCAAGGATTTGACTCTAATCGGCTGTACGGCGTGGGATGAACCCGTATTCCCCAATCTCATTTCCTACATCGAACGTGGTGAGTTGCGCCCACTACTGGCAAAGACGTTTCCGCTTAAGGATATTGTGTTCGCTCAGCGCGAGTTTCTCGAAAAAAAGCATTTCGGCAAGTTTGTGCTGATCCCGCCTCCAGTGAGAGATTGACTAACCCGATCGGGTCCGCTTCGTTAGGAATGCTTATATGCGCGGTCCCCCGTCTCTACCGAAGGGCGATTGTCCCCGACAAAGCGGACCAGGGAAACTGGTTGGAGCGGTGGGTTTTTGTACGACGCGAAATACGGAAACCTGCCAAAGCCGGTCCTTCATGGCAGGTTGTGTGACCTTTTTGGGTTAGATTAAAGATAATGCGTTTTTTATTAAATTCCCTAGAAATCAAACACCGATGACAGCAAAGAAAACGGTATGTGTGGCAGGTGCGAGCGGCGTGGTCGGTTCGAATATCGTCCGGATGAGCCTCGAACGAGGCTATGCTGTTCATGGCACCATGCGTGATCATGATGCACCTTACAAAGCACCCTTCTTAAAAGCCTTACCAGGCGCATCGAGACGCTTGCAGCTATTCAGTGCTGATATGGCCGAAAAAGATTCATTTACCGCGGCTTTGGCAGGCACCGATTGCGTGTTCATCGCCTGCCTCATACCGACCTATGCGGGTCCGTCGGGCAAGCCGGCGCGTGAAATGGATGATGAACAGGGCTATGCCGAGATCATCATGCCAACCGTTGATGGTTGCTTGAACATCATGCGCTCTGCGGTAGGCCAAGGTGTCAAGACCGTCGTGATCTGCAGTAGCACCAGCAGCACAAATCCAATACCGCCAGTACCCGTAAAAAACGAAGTTGAGCATTGGTCCGACGAGAAGGAACAATGCCGGGCAAAAAAATATACATCTGCTGCCAAGACCGTAATGGAAAAGGCCGCGATCAAATTTGCCGAAGAAAATGATGTGCGTTTGTCCATCTTCATGCCGACCGGTCTTTATGGACCTGTCGTTATACCCGGACATATGAACCATAATCCCCATGCATGGTTACAGCGCCTGATCAACGGTGAAGAGGGGCTACACAGTAAAATACCAAACGATTCCACCTCGATGATTCACTTGCACGATCTGGCGGCTCTATTTCTGGCAGCCTACGAAGATTCGAGTGCGTCGGGCCGGTATTACGGCGTATACGACAGTTGGCACTGGCAGGATATTTATGCGGAGCTTCAAAAACTATTACCGGATATGAAAGTGCCAGAAGCTATTACTGAACCACCTGTCCCATCTACCGGCTTTGATTTCACCCGTCGGGACAGCCTGGGTGTTGCGCTCAGGGATATCCCCACGCTTCTGCGGGAAACAGTCGAATGGATAAAAACAGAGCCATTCCAGGGCATGCAGCGGATATAGTTGCCTGGACCACCACCCGGATATTACCGCTCCTTGTCCGTCAGGGCCCGGCTACGAGCTGTCATACGATTTTTCTGCTACAGCAGCTTGTAATTAAAACACCTTGGCCAGAAACTTTTGTCAGGCTTTGGTCAATGTCATGCGGAATTAAAGATGATAAGCCAGGAAATATCTGAGCAATACGACTACTT
>CAMYOI010000477.1 GCA_947259955.1 uncultured Gammaproteobacteria bacterium | reverse complement strand
TGTCGTGATCTGTGGCGAGATCGGTGGCACCGATGAAGAGGACTGCGCGGCCTGGATCAAGGACTATATGAGAAAGCCGGTGGTCGGCTTCATCGCGGGTGTGACCGCACCCCCGGGCAAGCGTATGGGCCACGCCGGCGCCATCATTTCCGGCGGCAAGGGAACCGCGGCCGAGAAGATTGCGGCGATGGAGGATGCGGGGGTGAGGGTCACCAAGAATCCGGCAAATATTGGGACGTTAATGAAAGAGGCTTTGGGGTGATTCTGAATCCTGGGAACTATTGACGCACGTTGGGAACCGGGTTCACGGAAGAATCAAACCAGGTGGATTGGTACGAGTCCAATCTCCGTTGCCCCATTGATTATAGCGGGCTGATCTATCGGGGAAAGCGACTAGTTTCGGAAAATGGCACGGAATACCCGATTGTTGATGGCATTCCGGTTATGCTGCGGCCCGATGTGAAACAGACCATTGATCTTGCGAACGCATCTCTGGCCCGATCAAGACGTGACAACGATAAGATTGACCAACGGTTTAAAGATTTACACCTGGAGTCGTTGGGAATTTCGAAAGAAGAGAAAGAGTC
Organism: uncultured Gammaproteobacteria bacterium; assembly: GCA_947259955.1. Classification (GTDB taxonomy): domain Bacteria; phylum Pseudomonadota; class Gammaproteobacteria; order Arenicellales; family JAANXG01; genus JAHEKE01. Next base: position 3,063 of record CAMYOI010000477.1, on the reverse strand, counting down.
GCTTGTAGAACTATACAACTCAAACTATCTAGGTGTCGATGCGGTCGTATCCTACCTGGTTGGGGCAACTAGTGGTCACATGTATAAAGACCAGATTGGCCAATTGTCGGAGTATCCGATTCCGGAATTGAGAATCCAGTCGCCAAATGAAAACGATAGATTTTTTCTTGATGTTGGTTGCAGTTGGGGGCGGTGGAGTATCGCTGCCGCGCAAAAGGGGTTCACGGTGGTTGGTATTGATCCTTCTCTGGGCGCACTATTAGCCGCCAGGCGTGTAGCGACACAACTCGAGCTGGACATCCGCTTTGTCTGTGCTGACGCACGATTTTTACCACTGCGCAATCAAATCTTCGACGTTGTTTACTCGTATAGTGTTCTTCAGCATTTCAGTAAGGTTGATGTTGTTAATTCTTTAGTACACATAAATCGCGTACTCAAGCCTGGCGGTGAGAGCCTGATACAAATGCCAAATTCATTCGGAGTACGAAGCCTGCAGCATCAGCTCCGGAGAGGATTCAGACAGCCAAAACAATTCGAGGTGAGATATTGGAAGCCAAAGGAGTTGTTGAGAGAGTTTGAACGTAACGTAGGAACAAGCGAGCTCAGTGTGGACTGCTTTTTTGGGTTAGGGTTGCAAGCGTCAGACAAACATCTCATGACTCGACCAAAACGATTTTTGATTGAGATCTCCGAAGTACTTCGTACGCGAAGTGAACGATCACTTTGGCTGAGTAACCTAGCGGATAGTGTTTATGTCCGTTCCGAAAAAACTTGTTATCTATGATGATAGAGCTTGCAATTGCGACTATTGTAATCTTTGAATTCTGGTCTGTTGCATCGGGCCCCGAAACAGAAAATAAGTAACACCAGAAATAGGGGCTTGTAGCGTAATCTTGCTATCAGACCACGGATCGACTGTTACTGATTCTAGTTTGCCACTTAGTGATGTAGCTCTTATGAGAGCCTGATTTTCCAGTTTCATGCCCGACCATAGAACGGGTTTTCGATTGCTGATTCTGTATCTGTAGTTGAGTACCGTTCCAGATGATAGAAACTCCTCGTAGGCGAGCATTTCATTGAATATAGTGGAAGCGTCTTCGACTTCCTGGATTGCAAGATCCTCGTAACCTTTTCGAACCGGGCTGAAGATTTCCATGGCGTCTACACCCCGCAACCATAGGTGTCGCAACGCCTCCCGATACGCGGATCTACTCATCATCGGAGTCAACTTACTCTGGTTGTCTCTTGCCCAGCGGGCTATCCACACCGTTTGCTCGAGTTCGGGTGCAATCCTGTTTCTGGCATAACTGTCAGCCGATACTTGGCGAAGTAGAATCTCGGTATAAATCCTGTCTACATCTCGTTGTGTCGACATGCCATTAAGTTTTGCGCGAGCATTGAAGGCGGTGTCGATGCCGTAGGCGACGGGATTTGTGGATGTAAAAAGGTTTGGCCCGACTGTCGGTAACGGGTATCCGTACCAACTGATCACGGGAAAACCTGGAAGCGACAACACGGCGAGCCAGTTGGTCACGGAAATCCTGGGGTAAACTTCACGTATCGGTGCCGCGATGTATGTGGATACGAGTGATACCCACAGTTGTTGCGTATAACGGATAAAGGAATCTGGACTCGTCATCGATCCTCGAGGGAGAAATTCCGGACCGTTCAATGACCTGGTCGCATCAATATAATTCGACTGAAAAAGCAGTCCTTCGTAGTCCAGCCAGGCGGCATTTACATTCACACCCGCCTCCCGGAATGACTGAAGGATTTTTTTAATCTCCGTTGCGGCAATTGACCAACCCGAAAACAGTGTAGGAACCGGAAGCGAATCCTGCCTCGGGTACTGGTCGGGAAATTGATACGCCCATTTGGTCTGATCCTGCTCCAGATTATAGGGCCATATCGATCCAGCCCCACTGCCAGAAGTGAGAATAATCGGTGCACCTGTCGACCGAAGTATTTGCGCTGCATTGATTGAAGATCGATCCAGGGGTAGTGCGGGCACCAGTCCCCTGGTCAACAGCATTTCCGCGACTTCTCTCGAGATTTGATTAAGCGGAATGGTCCGCCAGAGTACCAGCGGCCATCTTCCATCCATGACATTCGTTAGAGGCGATACACGATTCCTTATTTCGTTTAGCCAATCAAGTTTATTCTCGGAGGATTCCGCATTTGGATAAATCAGTATCCTATCGTTAGAACTCGAGCAGATTGGAGTAAACAAGATGATTGATGATAATACGAGTAGCGAGGTTACTTTTGCCATGGTGTGACGGTGAAACAGGATCTGATATGCTGGCGGTAATTCACTCCAAATGAACGGGCAACTACATTAGCCTTGAATCAATGGATGGATGATTGAATGGTGACTCGTCTGAACCGATGTTCAAGTAGGTCGAAGACCTGGGCAGATGGGAGAACTGTCTTGGCGTGGAAACTAGAAAGTAATCGGTTGATAGTATCGGTCCGATTCAAGAACCTGCGAACTCAACATATTTTTAGGTAATCGATTTGAGTATGGTTTCCACCGAATCTTTCGCATCCCCAAAAAGCATCCGGGTGTTTTCCTTATAGAACAGCGGATTGTCGACACCCGCGTATCCCGCAGCCATGCTGCGCTTCGACATCACGACGGTCCCCGCTTTCCACACTTCAAGCACAGGCATGCCGGCAATGGGGCTGTCGGGGTCTTCCTGAGCGGCCGGGTTGACGATATCGTTGGCGCCGATGACCAGCGCCACATCGGTGTTTGGAAGATCGTGGTTGATCTCGTCCATCTCGAGGACGATGTCGTACGGTACGCGGGCCTCGGCGAGCAGGACGTTCATGTGTCCCGGCATGCGTCCGGCGACCGGGTGGATGCCGAAACGGACATTGACGCCGGCTTCCCTCAGTTTGGTTGTGACGCTAGACACCGCGTGCTGTGCCTGGGCGACGGCCATGCCGTATCCCGGAACGATGACCACTTCCTTCGCGTTCTTGAGCATTTCGGCAACCTCTTCCGCGGATGCCGCCTGAACTTCGCCCGCTTCGGCAGCGCTCGATGTCGTTCCGCCA
>CAMYOI010000476.1 GCA_947259955.1 uncultured Gammaproteobacteria bacterium | reverse complement strand
TGATCTTGATCTTTCCCTTGTCAATTTCAAATCCAAGTTTAGATGCAAATCTTGGTAGTCGCATCATTCGTAAATAGTCTTCACCAAACCGTTCTCTTGGATCACCAACTGTTCGCAACACTTTATTCTTGGACCGTACGCTGAAATTCACCTGTTGATTGAAAAACAGATCAAGTCCGGCCGAATGAGTTATGGTGATCTGATTGATTTTGTGGAGATAACATCATGAAAAGAAGACTGGTTGCACTATTGCTGCTCATAACTTGTGCCACGGCCCTTGGCGGCGATGCGCCGAGCTTCATGAAGGAAGGAAGTAAGGTTTATTTACAGCTAGTATCGAATTCTATAACCGGAGTATATGAAATATTAAAGGTAGATGGCGCATGGATTTACGCTAAACGCTGGGACGGTGTGAGAAGCTGGCGAAATACGGCTCAGATAAAAGTAGTATTCGATTGCAGTACCGATAGAGATCATATTGAAACCTTATTTAGGGGGGACTGCGGATAACCAAATCGACATCGGCGTGGCAATCCTGGCATCTCACGTAAAGAAAGTATTATTCCCCCCGCCAGCACCTGATGTTATCGTCAGATTCGAACTGCACTGTCGTCGAACAGCCGGCGCCGGACTCGGAACACCCGTCGCTCATCGGAGATATCGATAGGGATCATGCCCGATCATCTGCTCACCACTCCAACTTTGCTGGCATCGTCCGCGCTGGTGCTGTGGAACGCGCTGGAGGCCGCCGACTACGATGCTGAAGGTATCTTTCTTCATGCTGGGCTGGATACCGCCAAGCTCAAAGATCAAGACGCCCGCTACAGCGCCAGATCCATAACCCGTTTGCATGAAGTAGTCATCGAGGTCACCGGGGACCCTTGCTTCATGTTGAAACTCGCTGATTTCTGGCACCCAAGCCACTTGCACGCGCTAGGCTATGGTTGGCTGGCCAGCGCCAGCCTGCTGGACGCGTTCAATCGGTTGATCCGTTACTACGATATCGTGTCCATATCGGCTGAACGTGTCCGCCTGGACAAGGTCGCCGCGGGCTATGTTTTCGGTGTCGACGTGCCCGCAAACGTGCATGATTTGCACGAGACCGAAGAAGATTCGATCATGGTCCTGTTGGTTGCCATGTGTCGGATCAGCATCGGTGCAGCATTCACGCCATCGCGAGTAACCATGCGCCGATCCCGTCCAGAGTGCGCACAGGAGTTCGATGACTATTTCGGGACCCGGGTCGAATTTGCTTCCTCCGAACTTACCATCGTGTTACCTACCGATATAGTGGAAACCGAACTGCCCACCTCCAACCGGGATTTGGCGCGGGCCTGCGACCATATCATCGATCAGTACCTGGCTCGTCTGGATCGTGCACATGTGGTCAACCGGGTAAGGACCCGTCTGATCGAATGCATGCCGGCGGGAAAGATCAACGAAAAGGCCATCGCCGCAGCGCTACATATGAGTGTTCGCAGCCTGCAACGAAGGTTGATCCGGGAAAACACAACGTTCAAGGAAGTGCTGGACGAAACACGCCGGGAACTCGCAATTTCCTATATCAAAGACAAACACACCTCCATCAACGAGATAACCTACCTGCTGGGATATTCGGACCCCGCCAATTTTTCCCGTGCGTTCAAACGTTGGACCGGCATGCCCCCCGGCGCCGGGCGGGCATCGTACAACTCTTGACGCCAAGTTAAGAATGATCGAATCGAAGCGCATAGATCGGCGGTAGGTGATTGGAAACCGTTTGCCAGCTTTTACCGCCGTCCTCGCTAACCCAAAGTGAACCTGTGGTGCTGCCCATTGCGAGCATTTCACCGCTCTGGTCCACATCCAGAGCGTGACGGAAAACCAGATCGTAGGCATCAGGTCCGGGCAAACCCTGACAAAAGCTCTTGAAAGAATTACCGCCATCATCGGTCCTGGTTACCACCACCCTGCCATCAACTGGAATCCGATGCTCATCTTTAATTTCAGGTACGAACCACGCGGTGTCTGGCTGTTGAGGATGCGCGACCGCGGCGAAACCGAAGCTGGAGGGCTTCACATCCTCTATAATCTTCCAGCTGCGACCAGCGTCGTCAGAGCGATAAATACCCGCATGATGCTGGAGCCACATGCGGTCCGGCATCGAGCGGCAGTGCGCCAACCGATGCACATCCTGAATGCCTGGATCAGATGCCCATTCCGGCGGTGTGTAGGGCGCCTTCATACCTTCGCCGACACCAGACCAGCTCGCGCCATCGTCTGTACTTTGCCAAATACCGCCGCAGGATACCGCAATGGTGATATCTTTGGGCTTATTGGGATGCACCAAAATAGAGTGAATACCCGGAAAATCCATCCCGCCTCCGAACCACTTACGTCGCAACGGATCGTTCCACAAGCTCTCTACGAGCTGCCAGCTGTCGCCGCCATCGTCTGAACGAAAAAGCCCGCCAGGAATCGTTCCCGCCCAGAGGCGTTCGCCCTGGTCGGCATGGCCTGCTTCCAGAGACCAGATAAGCTGTAGCGAATCCGGTATCGTACGGCCCATCATGTCAACCCAGGGCTCCGCGTTTTCGTCCGTCGGTGGATAGGCCGGAGCAGGGATTTCTTCGTATGATTCCCCACCATCCCGGGATCTATGCAACTTCACACCAAAATGGCCGTGATCAAGGGCAACGTAAACCGCCTTGGATACTGGGTGCCGCAATACCGCACTGCAGTTGTCACCGAGAAAATCTGGTGACGCTAACTTCCAGCCGCTATCGCGGCTTGCAAAAAACAAGCCTTTTCGGGTGGCGATTCGTAGTCCTGTCGCAGCCATACAAATGTCCTCTCTTTTGTTAGCCTCCAGAAAGCGCCTGCATCACAAAAATCTCGCTGTCCTGACGCGTCACCGGATCACTCAGTCGGATGCGGTCTTTAAGTGCATCGCCATTGAGGAAAATAACCATGTGTTTACGCAATGCACCCTGTTCGTCGAGAACATAACCGCGCAACAATGGCTCCTCCTCGAACACCTTTTCGAGCACTTCCGCAACGGTCTCACCCTCTGCCTGAGTGGTCGGACAGTTAATGTGCCGCCGCAGGTTGGGGGTAAAAATAACTGTCGGCATGGTAACCGGATTCCTTTTTCTATGCCTTCACTAGTACAATTCTAAGAAGTATAACGCAATCGCTTGAGCTACTCTTGGCCACGCAGGGACCAGCAGTTAGGGAAACTCCGATTAATTTAGTATTTCGTCATTGCGAGCGAAGTGAAGCAATCCAGCACTGTTGTCCTACAAGAACTTCTGGATTGCCGCGTCGCTCCGCTCCTCGCAATGACACAATTTATTAGAGCTTCCTTAGCTTGAATGGTCTGTAATCCAAGCAAATTCGAAACGTTGCACAGCGGATAAGTACGCTCCGGGCCCTTTAACCGGATCCGCCGCGTGGCCCCGCGAAATCGACGGCAGCTCAGGCCGGCGTAGGAGGCATAAGGTTCCACTCGATCAAGAACCCTGTTATGAAAACCTCGGGTGTCTTCAAATAATCGTGACTGAACAGAGCTCTTGGAAGGAGGGCACGAAGGTATATGCTCGCTAAGAAAATCGTACAAGTTTACTTGCCTCAAAGGGCAACGGCTTATCCCGGCCGTGATTCTTGAGCTGAGGGCAAGAGTATGCTC
>CAMYOI010000475.1 GCA_947259955.1 uncultured Gammaproteobacteria bacterium | reverse complement strand
CGAGTGTTGCCTGGTAACCGGTTAGAAGCGCTTAAGGGTAACAGGAAAGGACAGCACAGCATCCGTATCAACGATCAGTACCGTATATGTTTTTTGTGGCGGGGTGGGGATGTGCATAACGTTGAGATCGTGGATTACCACTGAGTGACAATTGGAAATATGGCAAGGCAACTAGATCCGATCACGCCCGGAGAGATCCTGCGAGAAGAATTCATGGCGGAATATGGTTTGAGCCAGAACAAACTTGCGCTTGGATTACATGTCCCGGCGTCCATCGTTAACCGGATCGTCAATAACAAACTGCGGATAACCGCGGATATGGCGCTGCGATTGGGTAGGTATTTTGGGACTACGGCGCAGTTTTGGATGAATTTGCAGACCAGTTATGACTTGCGTGTCGCTGAACGTAGAACGTGGGAGCATGTTAAGGATACGGTTCGCCCGGTAAGAAAGACGGCTTAGGGATATGGTGGCCAAACCTGGCCATGATATAGTTGGTTTTGATGAGAGTGACCGGAATATTTGCTGGGTTTCCCGTGAAATCTGGTCACATTATTTGATGGACGAAGAAAAGCCCCCTCAAATAACTTGAAAATTATCCGAGGGGGCGGTCTCCTTGATTCTGCGAAGAAATACGGGAGACCAAAGCAGTGTGCCACGCCTTTTTGAGTGATTCCAGGTTTTATCGTTTTCTATTCGAAATTGATCAAGACGTAGCGGCTCAAGTTCGAGCGGGAGGGTGTTTGTGTGGGGGTGTACTGCACAGTGCCCGATATCCCCGCAAGCCCCGGGGTATTTGTATTTCATTGGGTGAGTGTTATGAGACCCGGTTGAGTTTTTGCTGTGCGGTGGATGGGTGTCGGCGTCGCAGCACACCGCCGTCGGTTCGATTTCTTGGTCGCAAGGTGTACCTGGGGGCGATGGTGATTTTGATCAGTGCCCTGGAACACGGGTTGTCGCCGAAGCGCAGGCAATGGTTGATCGACACCCTTGATATTTGGCCACAAACCCTGACGCGTTGGCGCAAGTGGTGGCGGGAGGTATTTCCTGTCAGTCGCTGCTGGCGTGCTGTGGCAGGTGATTTTATACCCCCGGTCGATACATCCCGGCTGCCCGGTGCGTTGCTGGGGCGATTAACCGGGGAAAGTTTGTTCCGGCGTCTGTGTCACTTGCTGAGGTTATTGATGCCCGTCACGACGTTCTGTTCAGGCAAATTGAAGGGGGTGATGGACCCGCAGAAGATGTGATCGCAACCTGTTGAAGGTCTTTCGTAGACTCCAGGCTGTCTTCAAGTCAGGAGAAAGCGGATGGATCATGACCCCGATCCGGATCGCTGGGCGCGGTTGCGGTTTGCGATCATTGGTCCGTTGTTGGCGGCGCCGCCGGGCCCAGGGGAGTTGCGCAAAGCACTGCGCGACCTCAGTGCGCGTGTGGCACGCAAAGCCCGGGACCCGGTAGCGGTACTGCGCCGCCGGGGCCGCAATGATGCGGGCCGGACGCGGCGGATGACCGCGGCGCTGATGCAGGCCCTGCAAATCCAGTATCAGGCGCATCCGGGTGTTGTTTCTCAGTTTATATCACCGTCAATTTCTCAAGAAGTTTTACAGTGGATGGGGTGGCCATTCCCGCGTTGAACCCTCCGGTGGGATAGTGTTGGGAGACGGAACAATTTGGGAAGGGATCAGCTGTAAGGCGAACGATGCGGCGTGAAGGCCGGGGACGACGGCGTGCTGGCGGCAGGCGGTTGCCCCCCGCAATCGGTTCAGAATGGGATTGTGTCGTTGAAGTCGAACAGATCGAGTTGTGAGGTGTTGTCCTGTTCGAGTTCACAGGTAAGCAGTTCGATCAGAGGGATTTCATATCGATTCCAGACGGCTTCAGCCAGGTCGTTGAGCAGTTCGTAGACGACGAGGGCTTGTTCTGGGGTCCAATGATCAGGTAATGGCAGGGTAAAATACGCTGACAGCGTACTCATGGAGCGATTTCCTCACGGGCGGTCTGGACATGCTCGGTGTTGACGGTGCGGGCCTTATCGATAGCGGCGCTGGTGAGGGCATAGTGAGCGAGGCGATTGACCTTGCGCGGCATGCCCTGGGTGGCCTGGAACAAAGCTTCGACGGCCGGGGGTTCGAACAGAGGCAGTTCGCAGCCGACGAGGCGCAGGCGGTGTGTCAGGTACTGGGGCAGTTCTTCGCGGTCGAGGCCGGCGAGGTGGTGTCGGACGACGATGCGCTGGGCGAGGGATTCATGCACGGCCATGGTCAGGCGCCGGCGCAGTTCGGTGAGTCCGACCAGGAGCAGGCACAGGCGGTTGTCGGAGTCCATGCGGTAGTTGGTGAGCAGTCGCAGATCTTCGAGCACTTCGTTTCTGAGGTGGTGGGCTTCGTCAACGATGAGGACCGGGCGTTGTTTGGCCTCCAGGGTGAGGCGTGAGATTTCGGTTCGGATGACGCGGAAGGCGGATGCGCGCGAACGCTCGGTGGGCAGTCCCAGTTCCCAGCAGATGGATTTGTACATATCCATGACGTTGCCGGTGGACAGGGGCACATAGAAGACGCGATAGAGCCCTGGGTGCAGTGCGGAGGCGACCTTGCGGCAGACCGTGGTTTTTCCGGATCCGGCTTCGCCGGTGACCAGGCCGATGGCGCGCAGCTCCAGCAGGTGCTTGAGGCGCACTTCGGCCTCGGCCAGCGTTGAAGAAGCGAACAGGTCTTCGGGTTCGGGTGTCAGATCGAAGGGAAAGGCGGTGAAGGTGAAGTGCTTGCGATACATCAGTGATCCTCCTCGGGTTCATCGGGCAGGGTGCGCAGTTTCAGTCCTGAGGGGGGTGGCTCGGGTGCGGGGCCATCGACGTTCAGGGTCCAGGCCGGGCGGTTGCGTTTGACGAAGCAATTGGCGTAGGTCTGCACGGGTTTGGCCAGTTCGGTCGGTTTGCCTTGGTGGCAGACCTGTATGGCGCGCTCGGGTGCGGCGGCGGGATCGAAGCGCAGGGTCACTTTTTCTCCGACCAGGGCGGCATCGACCTCGTAGACCACGCCGTTGAGACTGACGGTGCGGTCTTTTTGTACTTTGCGCTGGGCTTCGAACAGGAACAGATCGTCGAGATCCAGGTCGGGCTCGGGGAAGCGCACCGCCTCGCCGGTCTGTGCCCACTGTTGTAGTGGTGTCATACCCTCCAGTCCGCGATGGGGCGCGTGGTGGTATTCTCCCTCGACCCATGCCCACAGACGCCGATTCAATGCAGCGAGACTGGCGGTGTCCGCTTCGTTCAACCGGGTGAGCAGCTGGGCGCGTGCAGTCTTGAACCAGCGCTCGATTTTTCCTTTGCCTTGGGGTCGATAAGGTCTGGCGTGGATGAGCGCGATACCCAGCTTGGCGCACACCAGCGCCAGATGCTGGGAGCGGTAATGGGCGCCGTTATCGACATAGAGCCGTTGCACCAGACCGCGGCGCAATATCGCCTGCTTGAACACCGGCAGGAAGGTGCGGGTATTTTCCGCCAATGCGAAGGCGCAATAGGGGATCACCCGGGTGGCATCGTCGATGAAGGCAATCAGATAGGTCTTGCGTTTGCTGCGACCTTTGATGTACACGCTCGGGCCGTGCATGATATCGCTCATCCACAGTTCACCGGCCTGGCGGAAGGCGAAACGGCGCCGGTCGGCATCGCCGGCCCCATCCCCGGGTTTGTCCATCAAGCCGTGACGGGTGAGCAGGCGGTGGACGGTGGATGCGGGCAGGGGGAGATCGGCCGGGACTTCAGGGTGTTGGCGCGTTTCGCGGATGACCAGCTGCACAGACAGCGCGGGATTGCCTTCCTTGATCCCGAGCAGGACATCGACGACGGATGCGGGCAGTGAGCGCGACTGGCCCCGGTCGGCACGGGGTTTGGGCAACAACGCATCGAAGCCGCCGCGGCGGTAGCGTTTGAGCCAGTCCCGGAGGGTCTCGGCGGCCACCCGGGTGCGGGTTGTGCCGGGAATGGTGTATTCCCCGGCGGCCTTCTCCGCAATCTTGGCATACAGCCCCTTCGAGCCCGGTTCCAGACGCACCAGGTCGGCAATGAGCCCGTAGCGGAACAGCGCCACCTGTTGGCGATGGTCAGCATCAGAATCGTTCATCGGCTTATCCTCCTCGAATCACACCAGATTGACTGAGCAGGGGAAGCTATACCCACAACGCCGGCGGGTCCGGCCCCGCCGGGTGTTGGTGAGACCGATTGGGTTCACCGCCCTGAGAAGGCCGGGGGCTGAATCCGAGGGGGGCGGGGAGCGACGGCAAATAAGAGGCGGCAATTGACCGCAATACCGGCAGCACACCCTCGACGCCAAGATGCTCGGCAAAGGCGCCCAGCAAGGGCTCGCACCCGGCAAAACGCTCAGGCATCAACCCCTTGATTGTGTTCAATGCTGCATGAATGGCCTGAACCCGCCGGCGCACCCAGCGCAGCACACCCGGTAACTCGATCTCAATACGCAGTCCCGAACACGCCGCCTCCAGACTCCTGGCCTGCTCGACCCGACCAACCACCGCTTCCACCTCGGCCAGGGTGCCCGGCAACCGCGCCGACAAACAGTCCGGCAGCAAACTGAACGTGCAATGACCCCGCCGGCAGTACCAGCGGGCTATACGGGTTCCAGGCGGAAAGCTACGTTCATAAGTGCCGTTGCGCGTAAAACCACAGCCGCCCTCGGGGTGTAACGGACAGTGCTTCAGACTTGCATTACGCCAGGCCTTTTGGGTAACGTACTCCTCGCCGGTAAGGTCACATTCATAGCGAATTTGCACCGGCCATGGGCCCGCACGGCGTCAACCGTGGCGGGCCCCTCGTTATTTACTCGTTGCCTATTGTGCCGGACTCACTGACTAATTGCCTGACGGTGAAACAACCGGGAAACCGATCCCCTTTCCCCGATCTCTCTATACCACCGGCTACATCAATTACTCGGTGAAATAATGCTTCACAATCATGCCGGTGAAATGCAATCTAGGGAGAGAAACAACACTGGAGTTTGTTTATCGCAACAAGTCTGTAGTTTCTGGACGGGTAGTAGTTAGATTTTATCCGGCCTTACTCTTGTGAGCTACGTAAACTGTGCTTGA
>CAMYOI010000474.1 GCA_947259955.1 uncultured Gammaproteobacteria bacterium | reverse complement strand
CGCTGCATCCAACCCGCTGACGCTTCAAGCATTGGAGAAACAGTACATAGAGGGTGTACTGAAAAAAACCAGTTGGCGAATCAGCGGCAAGCAGGGTGCGGCCGAGCTGTTGGGGCTAAAGCCCACCACTTTGCGCTCAAGAATGAACAAATTGGGAATTCATCGACCGCAATAGGACGGTGACAATCACAGCCACGGTATCTCGTCATTTGTACGAAATATCGTCAAAGTCAGTCGTGCCCTTGACTGACCCTCAGTGACCGTTCGAAACCAACCAAGGCAGCTGAATCAACGCTTTACGATGCCTGTGGGTTTCACGTCTTAACCCGGCACGGATCTTGCTGCCAATAATGTTATGAGCAAGTACGACCTCAATTCGTAACAGCAGCGAGTTAAGTAAATTGATCACAGTGACCCTGGGTATCGATATATCACCGGAGAAGAGCGAGGAAGCGATGAAGGTCATCGTGCCGACGGTGGGCCGGACGCGGGTAGAGCCTGGTTGCATGAATTGCGACGTGTATCGGAGCGTACGAAACGAATCGTTTCTGGTGCTCTCAGAACGGTGGGACACGATGGAACACCTCGAGCACCATATCCGGTCGAATAGTTACCGAAACGTGCTGGCCTGGTTAGATATGTCCGACAGGCAGCCGGAAATCCACTTCGATTTCGTGTCGCAGAGCGACGATCTGAACCTGATTGAAAAAGTTCGTGTTAAGGAACTGAGGGATGACGATCTTTAAACGGAGATGCGTCTGTGAGGCCAACGATGGTGCGGCAAAAGCCTGGGAACGGGTTAAATCGAATTATCGACGAAACTTGGAGATGAGGTGATAGCTATGAACGCAAAAAGATTTGTTCTGATAGGTTGTTGTTTTGCAGCGGGTGTGTTGACTCTGCCGAATTTACTTTTCGCCGCACAGGACACCGGCCAGGGAAAAAGTACGCCCGAAAATATTGGGCAGCAAATAAAAGGCAGGATGTTTGATGGCGTATGGGAGTCGGGGGACAACCTACCGAGTCTCGGTGAGTCGTCACTGCAGGTGGCGCAGGCCTCGGGCGACGATGCCGCCATGGAAGAGCCGATGCCTGAGGAGTGCCTAAAATTTGGGCAGGATATCGACGCCGATGTCGGGGCCATCATCAAAGCGGGCTGCAAACCGACCCAGGCTCAGATGGCGAAACTGATGGACAATCCCCTGGGCAGCGTGGCGATGTGGTTCAATCAGTTGGATTTTTACCGGATGACCAACGAATCGGTCACCGATGAGACCAAGAACAAAACCAACTACATGTCGTTGTTTCAGTTCCCCAAGCGCCTCAACGACGACTGGAACCTGATCAACCGTTTTGTGATCAACGTCAGCAGCATGCCGCTGAACCAGGACAAGATCGACGCGGCCAATGCGGCGGCAGGTGACTACTCGGATATCACCGGCGTGGCGCAGCCGCCGGCGACGGGGCCGGCGCTGCCGATCAATCAGTTCGACGGGCGCACCACCGCTCTGGGCGACATCTACTACGTCGGGTTGTTCTCGAAGCGCGACCCGATCGTGGTCAGGGAAGCCACAGCCGATCAGGGCAGAGCCATTGCCGTCTGGGGCCTCGGCTTCGATCTGGGCGTTCCATCCGCTACCGAAGATCTCACGGGCACCGGCAAGTGGACCGCGGGTCCGTCGGCGCTGGGCGTCTACATGGGGCCGAAGTGGAAGATCGGCGCTCTGCTGCAGCAATACTGGGACTTTGCCGGAGACAGCGACCGGGATCCGGTCAATTTGACCAACTTACAGTATTTTATTTTCTACGGTCTGAGCCCGACACTGTCGATTGGTGCGGCGCCCAACATCATTGGCAACTGGGAACAGGACAAGGACGACCGCTGGACGGTGCCCATCGGACTGGGTATCCAAAAGGTGATCAAACTGGGCAAGGCGTCGGCGCGCATTGGGTTCGAGGCGCACTATTCCGTAATCCAACCCGACAACGTGCCAAGCAGTGAATGGGATTTTCGGTTCTATTTCATCCCCGCGGCACCCTCCGTCCTGTTCGACTGGATGAACTAGCTGAGCAGTCATGAATAAGGTGACGGACCAACGTTTCGAGCTGAAAACCATCCCCTGTAGCCGTTTGAATAGAGGTATTAAAATGAACAAGCTTCTTCCATTATCGATTGGCGTGGCCCTCATCGCAGCGCTGACGTCCAATGCCTACGCCGCCGGCGGCGTGGTAACCGACCCCAACGTTGAGGCGCCGGAGCGGTATGTGTATTACCCCGGCACCGAGGTGCTGGCGAAGGATGAAGTGCGCGTCATCGCCTGCGGCACTGGTATGCCGGATCAGCGGATGGCGCAGGCATCGGCATGTTTTCTCTTCGAACTGGGCAACGGCGACAAGTTCATCTTCGATATTGGCTCGGGATCGATGCGCAATATCGCGTCGCTGATGATCCCCTACGAGTATTTGACTAAGATTTTCTTAAGTCACCTGCACACCGATCACTGGGGCGACCTCGATTCACTGTGGGCAGGAGGTTGGACAGCGGGACGTCCGGTGCCGCTCGAGATCTGGGGTCCTACGGGACAAACGGAAGACATGGGTACGGCGTATGCTATAGAACATTTCTTGAAAGCCAACAACTGGGACAAGAAAACGCGCGAATTCGCAATCACGCCGATCCCGGGCCAGATCACCGTGCACGAATTCGACTACAAGGCGGTCAACGAGGTCATCTATCAGGAGAATGGTGTGACCATCCGCTCTATCCCGGCCATTCACGCCGGCGATGGCCCGGTCAGCTTCATTCTCGAGTATGCGGGGCTCAAGGTCGTATTCGGCGGCGACACGTCACCGAACAAATGGTTTATCGAGCACGCGACAGATGCGGATCTCGTGATCCACGAGGCCTTCAATCCACCGGGCGTGTTTGCGACACTCGGGAATCAGCCGCCGCAGCTTGCGTGGCGGGCCTGCTGCGCGTTTCACACTTCGGGTCCGGCTTTCGGAAAAATCATGAGTACGATCAAGCCGCGGCATGCCGTTGCTTATCATGCTTTGCTCGACCAGGGGACTCAGCAGTACAACCTCTATTACGACAGTATCCGATCAACTTATGATGGCCCACTGTCCATTGCCTCCGACCTGATGGTCTGGAACGTCCGTGGGGACCAGATAGTGGAACGTATGACCGTGGCTACCGGCAACGCGTGGGCGGTGCCGGGTACGGCGAAGCAGCCCCCCCCGCAACCGGGAGCGCCTGACCCGATTAGCGACTTCATCAAGGCTGGCGAGTGGGGACCGGGCTTCAACGCTCAGAACAAGATGCTGGACGAGCACGCCAACAAGTATAACCTGCAAGATCAGGACTGGCGTAAGCAGAGACCCTGGTACAAGCCGAGCAACTAAAGCCAAAGACGATGAAGGAATTAGGGGGCAGACCACGGTTTCGAGGTTGACAAAATACCGGCATTGACGTTCTGACCCAGCTCGCGGTTTTGAGCGATCATGCCCAGAAACCGCGGTCCGTCCCCTGACTTAAAGTTTTGACGATGGGAACGATGTTTCCAATCAAGCGGCTGATGGTTTCGGCGGCATGCGATGCACAGTACAAGCAACGTTGAGGGGCTGATGATTATGAAGGGCGTCGGGGGTGATCGCGCATGGAGCCTGTCGCTG
>CAMYOI010000473.1 GCA_947259955.1 uncultured Gammaproteobacteria bacterium | reverse complement strand
CCTGCCACGCTTCGCTCGCAGCTTCGGCGCGCTCCTCGCAAAGACTCGAGCTTTTTCTGGACAGGAACTAACTAATAAGTATACGGGAATCATTAATGCTGACATTCTTTAAATACAGATCAGCCCAGCCGGAACGATACGTGAAGAAGGGTAGTGCCGGACTGCGTCACTTTTCCTGCAGCACGTAGCGCTCCCCTTGGCGCTGCCCCCGTCTGGGAGTCATACCGGTGCCGTTCATGTCGAATACCCAGAATCCACCGCCTTGGTTGATCGTGGCACTGCCGCCGCAGAATATCTCGGGTCCGACGCCCGGTATGCGGACTCTGTAGCACTTGTGAACATGACCGCACAGGATCGCGCCGCGTTGCAGGGGGGCGCATATATCCAGGAACTCATCGGCGTTGACCAGCCCGTGATCCCAACTGTCGGCCTGTCCGTTCGCCAGCCGCGGTGCATAGTGAGTCATGATGAACACGAAACGCGAGGCGACATCCGGGTCCACCAGGACCTTGCGCAGACCGTCGAGCTGCCGGTGTGGAATCTTTCCGCTGGAGCGCCAGGGCAGGGGATTCGGTCGCGAGCTGTTAATCGACACCACGGCGACTTCGGATCCAAACAATCGCACCGCCGGCCAGTGTTCGTCCACCTTGAGATCCGGCCGGTCCGTTCGCATGCTGTCGCCGAAGTAACGCTCGAATCTTTTATGACGAACGGTGTTGGGCATGTACAGATCGTGGTTCCCCGGGACCGACACAATTCCCAGGGGTGACGAATACATAGGCGCTACCGCGTTACGCACCGCCTCGTACTCGGGTTCGGTGCCCAGCAGCGTATAGTCCCCGGTACACAATACGAGATCTACGTTTTCCCGCAGGCGAAACTCGCCCAGCTGCTCGAACCGTCGCCAGACGTTCTCGAATTTGCGGCGCCGGTACAACAGCAGGTTCAAACCGCCTATCACCCGCTTTCCAAGCCATTCCCGCAGGGGAATTGTCTTAATGGGGACATCCAGATGTATGTCGCTGAAGTGTAGTATGCGCATGAACAGAGGTTTCGTTCCTTTGCCGGATGGTATCCGGTTCTGCTTTCTTTGCAAAATAACAGGCAATTCATAAAATGTTGTGAGCTGGAGAAACAATATAGCGCTGCAAATACGATGGGCAATCAAAGGTTGGTGACAATATCCGGGGATAGGCAGATTCAATGGACCTGAGGCGTTGGCGCGGAGTTCCGTTCGTCGCGCGGGCTCCGACAGAAAGCGGGGAGCGGATTGGTATACGGGTGACGCACATGAATTTGCCGCACGTGCTCTGGTGGCACAGCCACGTCCAGCCAGTGGTCGATCGAAATCCGGAGCGCGGAGACCGGAACTGGAACTGGCTCCTTTATGTACCATTCGCCACCCTAGCCGGCGGAATACTGGCACGCCAACCAGTCGGATACACGGTCGGAATACAAGACGAGAAGACGGATCGTTTCATTCCCTGCGCGCTGGTGCAGCTCCTCGGCCGTTTCCCAGCCCTAAATGCAAACTCTCGCAAAAGCGTCTTCGTCTGGTTTTTTGCGACCGCGCCCGATGAAGCCTTGCTGTCGATCAAGGACCACCTCATCGCGGAGGATCGCCTGCCCAAGCGTCTGGGCACTATCGCCCTCGACGTCGCCGTCACCCATTCACTCAACAAGCACCACTGGGGCCGGACCGCCCTGTATGCCGAGGAGTCTGGAGGGAACGTTCTGCTCGAGTGGTACCAAAAGCGGGGTATGTCCGTGCTGCCCGCCGACCAGAGGCTGCCGCCGGGTCCGAGACGTTTGTTCAAACCGAGCGACGGTCGCTATTGTTACTTTACGGTTGATGCCGCCCTCGAATCGAGCAGGGCCCTGGATTCACTCCGCTGAGGGATCTCGAATGCCGACACCGACCCGCTGTTTTCTCGATGTGGCTGCCCGCTACGGCAAAGTCGACCCGGGCGACCAGGAGGCCGTCCAGCGCTGGTATATCGAGGTCATGCCGACCCTGCCGCGCGCCACCATCAATGAGATCTTCGAAGAGCTGCTGGCCAACAACAGTTCCGCCACCGATGAAGATATCGAACGCTTCTACCCCGAAAACGCACCGCTACCGACGTTGTCCGCAAGCCCCGCGGCACCGATTCCCCTGCTCGCCATCCGCTTGGGCGAAGCCCTGTTCAGGTTCATGCGTCGTAGCAATAAGTAGGAGCGGCGTCCTCGCCGCGATTAATCAGAGATCCCCTCGACTTGACTATATGTTGAATTGCGTGCACGCCTGAGCGCACCACGGGCATTCGGCGAACGATGGTACGCCGGCTTGACCATCGCCACACTCGAAAACCACGGATGAAGGAACCGATTTGGACGGCTGGGGCAGCGAGCTTTATGGACAGTATCAGGTGACCGATCGGATATGGTTCGTCGGTGGTTATAATATCCTGAAACCCGACTCGGACCAGATTCAGACGGGCGATTTTCGTATCAGATATGGATTGCTGGGATTGCGGTACAGCTTCGAAGATTTCCGCCGCATGATATGGGTCAATGTACGCATCAATGACGGGCTCAATGAGGACGGCACGCCGCGGGCGAACGTGTACACCATCGGCGTCAGATGGGATTTGTCAAAGCGCGGCTGGCGTATGTCGCAATGACGCCGATTCCCAAAAAGAGAATCGGCTCAATCAACGCTTTGGATAAATTGATTAAAAGTACGGTTTGCCGTCGTGGTCGGCCTATCCCGGCACTGACTTGTTCATCTTTGCCTGGGCTTGATCTTCACTCGGACCGTAGCTACGGCTACGCTCCTCGCCCCAGACCGGCGCTCAGTCAAACCTGTCCTGCGTCATCGCTCGGGATACCGGTGCAATATGCAGGCTAGCGGAGGTGCGGTTTTCGAATGGGGGTGATAAAGAACGCGCTGAGTCATTTCAACGAAAGCGACGGTTACGCCATGGCCAGCCACGTCGAGTTGTCCATCATGATGGCGATTTTTCCGTTCTTGATCTTCGCGGTGTCCCTGGCCGGTGTTATCGGTTCCGACGGCGTGTCCGACAGGATTGTCGACCTGGTGTTCGAGTACTGGCCGGATGCCATCGCGGCGCCCATCGTCAATGAGATAGAGGCCGTGTTATCGACGGCCAGCGCAGGGGCCATGACGGTCGGCATCTTGCTGGCCCTATTCTTTGCATCCAACGGGATCGAGGCGGTTCGCGTCGCGTTGAATCGGGCCTATGGCGACAAAGAAGAACGCCCGGTGTGGAAACTGAGGCTGATAAGCCTTACGTTCGTAGTCGTACTTGCCGTTTTGATGTTGGTCCTGGCCGTGCTCCTTGTCATAGCGCCCATCTATTTTTCGTTCATGGAAGAGACCTCGCCGAAATTCTATCACTGGTTTTTCCGCAGTGAGTTCGCGAGATGGTGCACAGCGTTTTGTCTTCTGATACTGGACGTGTTTGCTTGTCACTACTGGCTTCCCGGACGCCGCCGGCCGATCGGCCAGATATGGCCCGGGATTCTCCTGACAATCATTCTGTGGATTGTCGTCGCGGGTGGTTTCTCGATCTATCTCGACTCCTTCGCGAACTACAGCGCAACCTACGCCGGGCTTGCCGGTATCATGACCGCGCTGATATTCCTGTATCTCATGGGCGCGATCCTCATTTTCGGCGCGGAGTAC
>CAMYOI010000472.1 GCA_947259955.1 uncultured Gammaproteobacteria bacterium | reverse complement strand
CGCCGAGCCACCGGCTCCGACCGTCAGCTCCTTAACGCCAACCGGTTATTCGCAGCAGACGCGTCGTTGCGCAATTGATTTTGATTTGGGCTACGATCTGCGGCAATCAGGCTTTGTCTTTAAAAAACGCGCTTCACAAACTCTTGTGACGAATTCGATCTTGGAAATGGCGTATCGGGTACCTTCACGCCAAGAAAGTTACATAAAGGTCCCCAGCCTTCGCTCACATCAAATGTAAGTAAACGGGCTTCCGGAATAGTAGAGGTAACTTTGGCAATGTGGTCTTCGTAGACTCGGATCACATGGTCTCGATCATCAATGCAATTATTGAAAATAGACGAAACAATTGTCCCATAAGCCATTTCCGCTCTCGCATTGGTCAGGTCGTCATCGTGTTTACCCCGCGCGTTGATAAAGGGGACAATAGTCGCCCGCAAGCTGTCAAACCAGCTGTTCGGATCGCGTACTGAAAGAATAACTTTGGCATCGGGGAAGATTTCTGATAACTCCTGCCAGTAGCGTGCTCCAGGCCCGTCTACCTGCGATCGATAACCACGAAATATTTGATTCCAATCAACTGTTTCACCACTACTGGCAGCCACCCAGGCAGGCAATTGTTCGGGATTATCTCGTACTTCGAACATATGGTGACACGGGCCAAAACCAAGTTGCTCAAGAGCGAGTTTTAATGAATTCGTCCCAGTGCGTCCAAAACCCGCACCTATAACCTCTAAAGACATATCGCCTCCGCGACAATTGGGTAATTTGCGTTTCAGTATGAATACTGCGTGCCCGATAGTCCAGAGATGAGAAAGCGTTATGAAGTAGTACCCCAATCGACGGTGTTTTACTGAAGCTACCAGAAACTGCTGATCATTAATCTCACTCTACGCGTCAGCTTTTTGCGGAATGAGCTTAGCGTTCTAGCTTACGGGCACCGCCCGGCGGCCCGAGCAGCGATTTGTTAGGCGATAAGTCCACGAGTTACCTGCAATTCTCGAATGCTCACGCAGCTAGGCCGCACGTTTCTCATGCGGCGTCGAAAGGTAGACAAAGTAGGGAGTCTGTTTGCCGCGAGCAAATGCGATTGACAACGACAATCAGACGATCCAAATCGCGAGACCGGCGAAACACTGCGATGTGCCAAAGCGGCATTGGCCCAAGTACATTCCAGCCGCGCCCTGTCAGGGCTATACCAGACGCCAAGGATGTCTGCCTTATGTCGGAGATAATCGATGTGCCAGTGGACGCGGCGTGCGGGCTGCAAATGATGTCTGATACGGGCTTTCAGACCGCCGGGACCGAAAGCGCTGCCAAAGTACAAATAGAACGGCGAGTCAAATTGAATTCGGCCAAGGCACCCAATTTGTAGTTCGGCAGGCGCTTGAAGTGCGAGAAGAAGTGCGTATGTTCCTGGTGTTGAGTCCAATACGTGATCCATGGGAGCTTGCCGCTTAACGTATTAGCTAATCGGCGCCCCACCGACGTTGCCGCGGAAACGCGCCGCACGAGTTAGAGGCGTCCGGTTCAGCGTATTGTTATATGACTTGATCTTCATTAATCTTCGATCCCAAAATGTTTCTTTTGAAATATCTCCGCTAGTTTCATCCCCTCCTCGGTCACTGCTACTGATTTGGCTTTTCCCCTAGGGTTACTTATCCAACCCTTCTCGTACAAAAGATTCGTTACATCCCAATCCATGCCTTTCCAAGCGCGTGCGCCTATTCCGTCGCTCTCGGCACTCAAACAAAGTATAGCTAGCGCAACTTCGGCAAGTTTTTCCTCATCTAAACCATCTGGGATCGGCATTTTTATCTCCAGCGCAAGATTCGGGTAGTCATATAACTATTAATGAACACCAAAAGTGTCCGATAATCCCACTGCGGTTTTGTCGTATGTCGCAAGCGGGATCGTTGTAATCCATTGAATTAACTTGGCCGTGCCCTGTGATAAGGGAACGTATATTGCAAGGAAGAAAGCGGACATATGGTCGCGTCGAAAAACCCATGCTGTGTCGGGGTTGTAACGAGAAGATACTAAAGCTACGAAATGGCCGCAACGAATAAACGTTGCCGGTCAACGGCACCATGCGAATGACTCTTGCTGGCCGGGTCCCGACTGACGCGGTGCAGCGGAATGTACGCACCGAGGCCTGTATACTCTGGCCGCTATGGCACGGACAGCCGCCCGTAGAGGACGGAGAACATTGGCATACTGATATAGTATTCGGCGCAGAGTCAGCTATAAATCTAAAAACCGTGCGGCCCTTGGCGTGCCCGGGTGCTCCGCTTTGCGGTCTTATCCAAAGCGGCGCAAGAATGGTTCTCGTAAGAATAAAGGTTGCTCAGAATCCTGCACATGGCACCTCATTTACCATCAGGTACAAGTTAGTTGAAACGCTACAGGCACCCAGGCAAGAGAGCATCGGCGGTGGTGATGCTGATCGTCTTGTTCGTCGCGGCGCCGGCCAAGGCGCAAGATTGGGGGAGCATGTACGACAAGAGCTGGGAGCGATACCTATATCCACAGGATGAAGAGCAGTGGTGGTGGGACGATGGGTGGTGGGATGACGGTCGCTTGGTAGCCCCGGCCAACCACGAAGTCGTGGTCGAGCAGATCGCTTACCACAACGGCGACAAAGAGATCCCCGCCTACCTAATGCGCCCGGTCGACGGAGCTAAATACCCCGGGGTCATCTTCGTACACGGGCGCCGCGGGCTCGATGACCTAACTCTACTCCATCCCAAGCGCTTAGCGGCTAGGGGCTTCGTTGTCCTTGTTCCAGATCTGTGGTTCGCCAACTTCATCGACAAATACCCGATAGAACACGACCCCGTCGTTGAAGAGGACATCGCGATCGGCATCGACTTCCTGCTCACGCTTCCCGCGTTAAGGAGCGACCGAGTCTGCGCCGTGTCGCACACTCGGGGAGGATACATCTCCTTGAAAGCGCTGGTGACGTACGGCAGACAAGAGAAGGCGGTCGCGTGCTAGGTATCTTACTACCCCCATCTACAGAACCCGAATCTGCCGGAGCCCATGCAAATCTACCGGTACGCGCCGGAGGCGGACGAGCTTAGGGTCCCGGCGCTGATCTTTTTCGGAGAGCACGAGCAATACCAACGCCACCGCCCAATTATGGACGTTTATGATTCCCTGAGAAAAAAGGGCCGCGCCGTCAGGTTGATCGTATATCCTGGTGTGGGCCGTGGGTTTGATTTTAGGCCACGCCACGTACGTACCTTTGCCGACGACCTCGCGGCAAAGGACGCAATGCAACGCACGGCGGCCTTCATCCATAAGCATCTGCAAATCAGGCAACCCAACCGGGGATCAGGCCGCTATGAGCTGTACGTACCGCTGAATCATGCAGGCGTGGGTCGAGCCTGCCGCGAGGGGCCGGTCGTGGCCCCTCAGTTGCCCGCCGCGAACCGATCATGCTACGCCCGCACCTTGCCCTGAGCAGTCGTTGGAGCTAATAGGGTACCGACCGCATTTTTCGATTATTCCCGTATTGTGTTGCCGTATTAACACACGGCTCCAACACCAATTTACAGGTGCTGGAGATTGAAGCTAGTGTGCTTATTCAGCTCAAGCCGGGTCTGGCCAGACAAATTCGGGGCGCAAGCCTTCGTGAACAGGACGGCCATCTTCAGGAGTCGGAACGCCTGTGGCCGGATCAAAAAAAGCATGGTAAGTC
>CAMYOI010000471.1 GCA_947259955.1 uncultured Gammaproteobacteria bacterium | reverse complement strand
TCTTGTGTCCAATGTTCTCATCGTGGTTTGTCTCCTGCCCGGTTTCCCGAAGCTCAGTTGAGTTTCACCAGGTCATTGGGCTTCCAGGTATTATCGAAGTAAGCCTTACCTGGACTATAGAGTCGGATGACAACGAAATAGCCTTCACCCTGGTTGGTGCCGATGTAGTTGGACTCCGGCGCGCCCTGCGGCAGTTCGGGGCCAAAGTAGAGGTCGATGAACCCGTCGTCGTTGTACTTCAGCTTACTTTGTGAATTGATGGAAGGAATCGGTTGCCCCGGCTTGTCCACACCCGCGGCGGTGGGCGCATCGTACAGCGTAACCGCCCAGAAGTTCTCCGCCGGAATGTCCTTGGGCAGGTGCAGCTTGTAGCTATTCTCTCCCATCAGAAAGTTGCCGTCGGCATCCTTAAAGGTCAGCGGGTATTTGGAACCCTTGCCCACCATATCCACCACCATGGCGGGACTGCTGGAGTACGCGAAGCGGAAAAACGCAGTGCGCGCGTCAAGATTCAGGTAGGTGTCCCCTTCGAACACCTCGCTGCCGCCAATAAAGCCTTCGTCGAACTGGCTTTAAGCGACGGAATCCCGCCGGTATACGCGGACAGGCTAGAGGTAAAACATATCCCGGTACATGCCCTCGGCCCAGGCAAGGCTCGCCTGGCCTCCCTGAGTATCCCATTCTTCGATCAAATGCGTGCGATCGAAGGCGAACAGTTCGGTTCGCTGGTCGAATTTGTAGTAGGTAATGATGCTCATTGCCCTGAGAGGTTCGATATCCACTGCCGAAAAGCACATGGTTTGCGGGCTGCGCCAGTGTACGTCACGGTCGAGCGCATGTGCAGCGATGACTTCGGCGACATACTGCGCTTCCGAATGCGCAGTATGCCCCCCCTTGGAAAATGGCTGCGAGCGGGAATCCCCAGTGACGTAAACGCGTTCATCTCCGATCAGGTGATAGCGGAATGGATCGGTATTAGCTGCCTTCTGCGGGCTGTACTTATCCGTGATGCCGGCCTCTTCGATCAGGCGCGAGGCGCGCACGGGCGGGTATATGATGGCGTCGTCGAAGGGGTATTCATCGAACTCGGTTTCGACCCTGTGGCCGTCGTGTCCACGCTGCTGATCAAAGAGCTCGGCAGATACTCGATGTAGTCGGCGTACAGCTGCTCGTAGGCGCGGGTAAAGCCTGTCTTTTTGATTCTAATTTCGCTGTTCATATCGAGTAGAAGGATTTTGGCGCGCACGCGCCGCCGTTTGAAAATAGCGGCAATCATACAGGCTCGCTCATAAGGTGCAGCGGTGCATCGGTAGTCGCCATCGGGCACATTGAGCAGAAATATGCCGCCGGGAAACTGATTGATCTTGTTTTTGATAGTCAGCAGCTCGGAACTGGTCACAAACCCACCGGGATATCGATGGAACAACCGGGTCTGTGCCTCGGTATCTTCGACGCCGATGCGCGAGTAGTCGTACTCGATGCCTGGGGCCAACACCAGGTAGTCATAATCTACGTAGCCGAGATCCGTATAAACCTGGCGCGATTCGCGATCGAAACCGAGTACTGTCGCCTGCATAAAGTGGTAGCCATTATTGTTGGCGGCGTCGAAAAAACTGTGACTCAGAAAATCAAGACTAACCTGGTCGGCAAGCCAGGCATTGCTGACCGGGAAGGAAACGAAAGCCGATTGCTGGTCAATCAGGATTACGTCGAAAGCAGGATTGAAGCGACGCAGGTACTTGGCCATTGTCAGGCCTGACCAACCGCCGCCGACAACGACAACTCTTGCCCCTTTAGCCAGCGGAACGGCCGCTTTGCGTAACAGTTTTTGCAAGGCCAGCGCCGTCTGCGTTTCCGTGGCCTTTTGTTCAATTGCTGCGGCAGCAGCTGACGTTGCGCCCATTGCGTTCCCGGCCAGCATGGCTCCGCTCGCCTGCAGTAAACGACGGCGACTGAGTTTGTCTGCTTTCTTCATGATGGGTCGCCCTTACTGGAAATCTGGGTTACGCCATTGGGCATCTGGTGCGAGGTCTGCCTGCGGAACCGGCAAATAGGAAACGTAGTTCAGTACCTTGTCGAACTCCTCCGTGGAGAGCGCCCCAATCAGCGCAGCCATACTCGGGGCGACCTTTCTCAGGTTTCGCCTGACCAGGCGCGCCTGGCGAGCCATGTAGGCATAGTGTTGTCCCTGAAGTCGCGGATAGAGTAGTTCGTTGTTGCCTTCCCCGGTCTCTCCATGACAGCTGGCGCAATGATTTTGGTAGATTTCGCCGCCTTCGCGATACTCAAGACTTCCGGGTTGCAAGGGGCCTTTCGCATGGTCGGGATTCATCGGCAGGGTCGATACATAGGCCACCACGTCGCTCAGGTTTTGATATCCTCCGATTGTGCGCTCCTGTACAAAGGGCTGCATCGATGGATTATCCCGGTGGCCGCTGCGGATATCGAGCAGCTGCTTCATCAGCACGTTGATATGCTGGCCTGCCAATTGCGGGTAGGTGCCGTCGTTATTCCCCCAGGCCTCAGGAAGATGACAGCGGGCACAAATATCAAAGGTGCGGCGTCCATTGTCAATATCGGGCACGAATTCGAGTACCACGCGAATTGGCTCCATCGCGGCTGAATTAGTTGATAAAAACAGGATGATGACGGTTACGATGCCGCAGCTGACAAATCGAATGGTTTTCATCGACAAAGCTGTGTATTAGGATTAACCCGATTGTTAAACCATACATGAATTGGCTGCAGCTGTTCTTGATCTACGGCAACAATCATCTTGTGGACTGTATGGCCCAGACCAGTGATGAAGGTTTTTCTAGCTTTTTCCGAGCGGCATAGACTTACAGGCTCGAATAAACCTTTTTAGGCATGCTTGTAGAAAATAGTTGACCCACATCTTCCGCACCATACTCTTTATGGTCACTCAGATAGTTTGGGTGAGTTACCGCTCACGAATCGATCTCATATACATTAATAATCCGAAAAGAAAGGGTGCTCACGCACCTGTTCGATATTTCGTGTTGCTGTCAAGCTGAGATCATTCCTTTGGTCTCAGAGGAAACTTGAAGTTTGAACCGAATTTCTTATTGAAATCTTCATGAATCTTATCCATCAGAGGAAGCGTCTCCCACTCGTATCCTTGCAGAACCCACTCAGGCGTTTCGTACTTTTCCCCACCAGGTGCTGCCTGTTGTCTTTCCACAACTGAAGGCGGCGGATACGGCTGAGGGTTAAGTACGGCAACCCGTGTACGAATACTGTCTTTAGTGATTTTCCAGACCATGCCGTATACAGCAAAATCCACAGGCCCACCATAAGTTTTACGTACCGCTGTTACCACCGCCGGTAGGGTGTCAGGATCGTTCTGGAAGTGATACGCAACCGCAAGTTTTGGTTCAGTCATCGCCATGATCTTTCCAAATACCTCGGCAGTGGTATGTACCAGGGTACTGACATAAATCGCTTCCGCCGGTTGGAACTTATACTTGGTTACAAATTACTCATTCGGCAAAAAGCTTTCGTGTATGGCGATGTCGGCACCCTTGGCATATTCAGTCCACCAACGGTTAGCCAGCGTATCACCTGAGAAAGCGAGCTTTAATCCCTTCCACTCCAAAATGAAACTTACCGAGCCTTCAAGATGCACTGCGGGGATGGTACGGATCACCACCCCATTCTCGTCGTAGATCACGTTATTGACCTTTGACCAGTCAAATTCATACACATTGATTGCCAGTGAACGAGTGTCGAGTCCACCCTTGCTCGTCTCCAGCATCCAGTCGTAAAACTTTAAGATGCCGTCGATAGCCGATTTTGTCCCCCAGCTTTCCGGCATGCCACCACCGCCTGGACCCCAGACATCAAGCGGCTTGGAGCGGCCATTCTGCATGCCATATATCCAGAATGTTGGCAAATCGCCCATATGGTCGGCGTGCTGATGGCTGATGAAAATCTTGGTCATGTAGTCCAACGGCAGGCCCAGTGCATAAAGAGTGGTAAATGCACCTGTGCCGATATCGAATACAAACTTGTCTCCATTTCCCAATTCGATCAGGAAACACGCAGCTGCTTGTTTGGTTCGGGGCATCGGCATACCGGAGCCACAGGCAAGTACTCGCATCTCATCGGGCGCAAGTTCTTCCGTGCCCGGAAAGTAAACCTCGTGAGAGGGATAGCGATCCGTCGGAGACCAGCCTTCCTGGACGGTACCGCCACCAGATGCCAGCGCAGCATGATTGATTTGCAAACCCGGCAATGATGCCATTAACCCAAGCATCAATAGTTGAACGCCACTACGCGGCTTTGGCGATACGCTCTGACGCATTCTGTACCTCTTGGAAACTAGGATGGATGAACGGAAAACTAAAAAAGGTGACTTATATCATACCCGAGAGCGCAAGGCGCGCCGGAGTCGGCCGACAGCGATTCGCGGATGTCTATTCAATGACAGGGGGTCTGCGAGGAGTGTCAGAGTGGCACCCCTACATCGCCACTTGCCTTTTGGCTCAAGCCTCTCAGCCTCTTTGGCTTGTTGTCCGTGACGACGGCTCAACAGCGGTTCACATATGTTAGCCATACCCTCCAACCCTAGCTCCCGACCGCCTCGAGGCTGGCGGTCGCAGCGTCACCTCGCGGTTCGGCTGCCAGCCCATACGGGCCGAGCCTACATTGTCCCGGAAGCTCCGCACCCCGGAGTCACCCCCGACGCACGTCCCGGTAGGGTACTGGTGACAGAACACCAGATCATCCTTGATAAATACTCGTGCAACCTCGTGGCGCACGCCCTTCTCGGACCTTGGCAGTATTGAAAAAT
>CAMYOI010000470.1 GCA_947259955.1 uncultured Gammaproteobacteria bacterium | reverse complement strand
ATTGTCCCTCACGCCCTGGGCCGCCTTGTCGACACCGTCGCTGATATAGGCGCGCATGAAGATCCAGTTACCGAAGGTCGAGGGGCGGACCACGAAATACCCCTCCGGCACCTCGCCGTCATAGCCCGGCGGAAGAATGAGGTATTTGCCGCCCTTGCCCTGATCTGGCCCGGCAATGCCGAGGTCGGTGACATAGCGGAACCACATGTCGTCGACGGCACCCAGCATGCCCGGCGGCAGTTCGATCACCGTCGGCCCGTCATTGGCGAGATCGGTGTAGGTCCAGGTGTAAATCGTCGAGCTGTTGCCGGTCAGGAACACCGACTTTGAATCCGCCAGCTTGTCCCAGATCAGGATCTGATTGACCTTGGTCGCGCCGATATCGCGCTGACCTTGCCGCATTGCATATTGCGATACCCCGGGAACAGTCGAAACATAGGCTTGCACAGCACGTGCCCTGTCCATGTAGTCGTAAAGTGTGCCGACGGTTGTCTTGTCTGGGATACCGTCAAAAAACTTAAGCGTTCCGATTGATGTGTCGACATTGTCCGGCGTCGTGATCGACTGCGGGATATCCGTCGTCATTTTCATCTTGGGGGCATCTGCCCAAGCCGTGGCGCTCAGGCTGCTCGCCACAAGTCCAGCGATAGCCACCCTCGTCAAAGATTTCAGTCTCATTCTCGACGTCTCCTGAATTGCAAATTGTTAGTTGCGGCTCAGTGAGCCTTCAGCGGCCGAACAAGCCATTTGACTTTGTGAAAACGAAATGCCTCGGGCACCCTTCGCGACCTCACTGTCTGGTTTGCTCGTCGTTGACAGATATCAACGCTACTTTCTCAGTGCGTTCTGGTCATTTCACGCCAGTTGGAGGGTTTGATTGTCCCAGGCTCACGAAACTTGACCGGAGCACCGCATGGTCGATGCGCAAACGGCTATTCGGCAGCGATCTGTTCGGTCTGCACGGCGTGACGATACTGGCACGGCGTGAGCCCGGCGACGCGGCGAAAGGCACGTGAAAAGTTGGATTGATCCTCGTAACCCACCGCCAGTGCAATATCGATAATTCTGACGTCCGAAGACCGTAACTTGTCGGACGCGACCTCAAATCGCGCGGCCTCAACGACATCGGAATAGGTTGCACCGAGTTCACCTAGCCGGCGTTGCAGGGTGCGGACGCTGGTCCCGGTAATTTCCGCAGCCAGGCCTATGGGCGGGTACATCTCGCCCAAATACGGCTGGATCAAATGCCGAAGTTGGCTTACGAGGCAATCGGGCACCACCCCGGACGCGGAACTGCTGAATGCCGCCTGACCCGATGCTGACGCCTTTGCGGATTGCGCGGCCAGCAGCGCTGCCGGTATCACAATCGATGTGTGCGCCTGTCCAAACAGGAACCTTGTGTTGTCAAATTCTCTCAAGGCTTCCTCGCTCACCTGGAACCTGGAGTGGAACGTGATCTCGACCGGACACCAGGCAGCACCGAGGATGCTGCGAACGACCTCAACAACGCTTGCGATCCGTACCCACTCGGCGGCTTCGAGAGGTTCAAGCTCCTCGATCCAGGGCGCATCACAGCAAATACGTACCATCCCGTCCTTACGGTGCATTTCGGAAACAATATCGCTACACTCTGTGGTAATGAGATCAAGAAAACGTGTCAGACGACTCTGAACGGTTGGCATGACAGAGACTGCCTCCATGAGCCCCTGATTGAGTTGCGAGACGCGAAAATTCTTCGCACCGAGCCAG
This sequence comes from uncultured Gammaproteobacteria bacterium, assembly GCA_947259955.1. Lineage (GTDB taxonomy): Bacteria > Pseudomonadota > Gammaproteobacteria > Arenicellales > JAANXG01 > JAHEKE01. Next base: position 1,955 of record CAMYOI010000470.1, on the reverse strand, counting down.
CCGATATCATCGATTTTCTCTAGCCGGGCGCATCTTCTCACAAAGTCCATTGCAAACAGGTTGCTGACGAACCCGTCTGGAATATCCTCAATGAAGGTTGGCAGTTTCGCACGCGCGAGTTCACGTTCTACAGGTGCGCCTATCTCTCTCAGCAGCTCGACAAATTCGATGACGTGAGCCGCTCTCGTTACTGAAATGTTGGACAATACGTTCCCACCTCAACTGACTACACGCTGCCTATCCCTGCGTCACCCTAGCTGACGCGCCACACCGTTTCCGGTCATTTCACGCCAAAATGAACCCACCCGCCCGCGGCGGCGCACAATGACCAGATAAAGGCGCACTGACACTGCACACTCCTCATCACAGAAGACGATCACAAACGGAAAGGTAGGGAATTGATCCAGCGCAAATGCTCAGTGAAATTGCCCGATGTCCGGAGTACAATTGTGGAGCTGATACGTGAAGGGAAACCTTCGATTGAGCACGTGGCCAATTGTCTTCGAGTGAGCAGGCGGTCACTCCAACGGCAACTTGCGGCGCAAAATGCCACCCATTCGAAACTCGTGGACAGTGTTCGCCGCGATATGGCATTCGAGCGCCTGACGCAGGGCGATCTCAGTATTACAGAGATCGCTTGCCAGCTTGGATATGGTGATGCGAGCAATTTCAGCCGCGCTTTCGCACGCTGGACAGGCCAATCACCGCTGCACTGGCGGAGTGCTTACTTTGCAAACAGATCGAGTGCTGAGCCACCGAATAAATAACATCCGATCAGGCAGAAGCTATTGCTTGATCCCACTTGTCTGGCGGGGCTGATGTTACGCAATTGCCCAGGACTCCAGTGGCTTCTGCCATCTGTACGCGGCGGAATTCACGAGGGCACAAGCCGGCAAAACGGCGGAACATCCGGGTGAAGTTGGACGGGTCTTCGTAGCCGACCGCCATGGCCACATCGATCACCTTGAGGCCGGGATCCTGAAGCAAATCTGCTGCTGTCTTGAAGCAAGCCTTCTGCTGAAGATCGGAATAAGTCAAACCTTGACATTTGAGTTTGCGCTGCAGGGTTCGTACGCTTGTTCCGGCGATCTCCGCGGCCAGGTCTATCGGTACATGTCCCTCGCCCAGATAGGGCGTAATGGCTAGTTGCAGCGCATTGACAAAAGTCATGGATTGTACCGGCAGTCCTAGGTTGGATCCGTGAACACCGGGCACGTCCCGGAGCGGCTGAACCCGCGTTGCAAGAAGAGCAGTGGGGGCAGTGATTGAGGTTTCCTTCTGGCCAACAAGGATGCGGCAGTTGCCAAATTGGTTCAATGCGCCATCGCACGGCTGGGAGGTGGACATAAAGGTGATTTCTGTTGGCTGCCAATGCGTCCTGGTACTACTGCGGATGATTTCGATCAGAGCCATCAGCTGAACCCACTCCGATTGCCGAACATCAACTGCGGCATCCCGAACATCAAGATTGCAGAAGATACGGCTATTGCAGCCCTCCTCTTTCAGGCCAGCTCGAACACTATTATCCTCTTGCCCCGCAAAACATATGAAGTCCTGGAGCCGTTCATGGACGGTCACATCAGATTGACAAGAATGGAGGAAGTCGGGGCTAAAATCAGTGATTTGCATCCGCTGTGACGCCAGATATCCAAGATTACGCACTCCCTCCAACCGACCGCATCGCGCCACGAAGTCGAATGCGAGACCTAACCCGACATACATATCGGGCGTTTCCTCAACGTAAGTTGGCAAATGGGCATTGGCAAGTTCACGCTCAACTGGCGTGCCAAGCTCGCGAAGAATCTGAATTATTGGAAGCAAATGCGCCGCGCGCATTAATGGAATCATTCCCGTCACCTAACTGCAACACATAACTCGATGCCTATCCCAACGTCACTATCGTTGATGCTTAGCATCATTTCGTGCCACTACGAACCCCCGCACCTCCAGCGGCG
>CAMYOI010000469.1 GCA_947259955.1 uncultured Gammaproteobacteria bacterium | reverse complement strand
TTAGCTGAAACGGATCGGGGACCTAACCTGGTTCTTCTACAAAGGCTCGCTTCGCCAAGATCTTCATCCGGTTGACGTACTGTCGATTTGACCAACCGCATTCGCTGGTCAGGTTTTCCCAGTTTTGTACGGAGAGCATTGTCCACAATGCATCCGTTGCTTTTTGAGGTTTCCATTCTGGCGCAAGTGTCCCGTCGGAATGCAGCGCGTCTATTGCTGCGCGACAACCGTCTCGCATGGCCAACATACGGTCTTTCCAGGCTGCTGCCGCCGCATCATCAGTTTCCTGGGCCAGGAGCAGCGCCTTGGCGACGCCGTAAATGTCAGGGATGTAATTACCCCAACACTCGATATATAAGGCCAGGCGCTCGACACCGGTTTTCGCTGCACGCGACGGCGCTAGCCGGCGATCCACGTCTAAAACCTCGTCCAGATACCTCGTCGCCGCCACCAGCAGCTCCGCGCGCGACGCGAAGTGCAGGTAGACCGCCTGGCGGGAGATCCCAGCCGCGGCGGCGATATCCCCCATGCGGACGCCACGGCCCCCGTGCTCTTCAAGCATGCAGACAGTGGCGTCCAGGATTCGTGTGCGGGTTTCGATAGTTTCGCTTGACATGGTGTAAAGTCTGCCTTAGAGTTGACACTGTGTCAATTGACACAGTGTCAAGTCAACCACGGGAGATCAATTATGAATGACGAAATGAACAGCAATACAGGAACAGAAGGACTCACTCTTGTCCTCGGCGGGACCGGAAAAACTGGCCACCGCGTCGTGGAACGGCTCGCGCGCCGCGGAGTGCCGACTCGCGTCGCGTCCAGGTCCGCCAATCCACCCTTCGACTGGAGCGACCAGAGCGGCTGGGACGCCGTGCTCGACGGCGTCACCGCGGTGTACGTCAGCTATGCGCCAGATCTCGCTATCCCGGGGGCGACGGAGTCCATTCGTGCCTTGGTGGAGCGCGCGGTCGAGAAAGGCGTTCAACGCCTGGTGCTCTTGTCCGGCCGCGGAGAGGAGGAGGCTCAACTGTGCGAAAGCATCGTCCAGGACGCGGGCATCGAATGGACCGTCGTTCGCGCCAGCTGGTTCAACCAGAATTTCTCAGAAGGGGAGTTTCTCGAAATGGTATTAGCCGGCGCGATCACGCTCCCAGCCGGGGACATCCCGGAGCCGTTCGTCGACGTGGATGACATCGCCGATGTCGCGGTCGCCGCGCTAAACGAAGACGGCCACGACGGTCAGCTCTACGAGCTTACCGGCCCGCGTTGCCTGACCTTCAAAGAAGCGGTGCGGGAGATCGCCAGCGCTACCGGTCGCGAGATCCAATATGTCCAGATACCGCACGAGGCTTTTGCCGCGGGTATTGTCGAGTCGGGCGCAGCGGATGACATCGCGTGGTTGTTGGACTACCTGTTTACGACGGTACTCGATGGCAGAAACGCTTACGTCTGCGACGGCGTTCAGCGAGCGCTGGGCCGAGAGCCGACAGACTTCGCCGAGTATGCGCGCCGGATCGCCGCCAAGGGTGCCTGGGACGTGCCGTCTTCAGATCAAAAGGCGGTGGCATAAATGAACCAGTTCATACCGATCGTCGGAACGACAGCGCTGCTCGGATCCGCAATGGTAGGGGGGGTCTTCTTCGCGTTCTCCAGCTTCGTGATGAGGGCCCTCGCGAAGATGTCCGCTGCGGAGGGTATCGCCGCGATGCAGTCGATCAACGTCGTCGTAATTAACCCCTCGTTCCTCGGCGCATTCATGGGAACGGCTGTGCTGTCGCTCCTCATGGGTGGCCTCGCACTGACGGGCCTGGGTCGCCCCTCGGCGACTTTCTTCCTGGGTGGTGTGGTGTTCTACTTGGTGGGCACGTTTCTGGTCACAATGCTCGGCAACGTCCCCTTGAACGACCGGCTAGCCGCCGTGCCCGCTACGGACCCCGCGGCCCTTGAGGTGTGGAAGCACTACCTGGGCCGGTGGACGATGTGGAACCACGTTCGAACGGCCAGCGCGATGATTGCTGCACTGCTGTTCAGCCTGGGTTTGATGCAGAATGCGGGCGCATGATGTCGCAAGCCAACAGCGGCTGAGTTTCGACACGGATTGTTGGGGAACTCTGTAAACTCGGGTCCGATGTCGCTTGCAACGAATCCTGGCCCGCTATCTTGTCTATTGTCATCGCTGGCGCACACCTGTATCGACGGGGATGTGTAGTCCTGTGCCGCTACCAGTGCGGCCGGCGACGCTCGGGAAAGTAATACAATTTCCAGGGATTAGTCGTTTACATTACTATTACGAACGCGTGTCGGATTCATAATGTTCGATATGAGTTATCGGGAACAACAGGTCAATACAAAGGGAACTCAGCGGTTACATTTTCTTTTCTAATACGACGAGGACGTTATATAAATGAGGAGAAATGCATTCTTTTATGCAAATTCGATTGCGACTGTGATCCTTTGGATCAGCTTCACTACGCCAGCGGGCGGCGACGAAAAATCCACATCCAGTAAATCTTATCAGCTTGAAGAGATAACGATAATTGGCACCCGCATCGAAAGGCCTGAGGTCGACTCCCCAATGGCCGTCGGCTCAGTGGGCAAGGACCAGATCCAGCTCGGTCGCCAGCAAAACAGCCTGGGTGAGTCTTTGCTTACTATCCCTGGTCTGGTTTTTCAGAGCCAGTATAACTACGCACAGGACCTGCGCATATCAATCCGCGGTTTCGGCGCGCGAGCAAGTTTCGGGATTCGCGGTATAAAGATATTTACCGACGGTATTCCAAACACGTTACCAGACGGCCAGAGCAATGTAGACGATCTTGATCTGGGCTCGGCGCAGCGCATGGAGGTGATTCGTGGACCGTCCTCATCATTGCACGGGCCGGCTGCCGGTGGCGTTATTAATATCTTCACGGAAGATGGCCCCCGCCATCCCTTCGTCGAAGGCCGCACGACGTTTGGCTCCTATGATTTTCAGAAGTATCAGATAAAAGGTGGTGGTCAGGATAAGAATTTGAATTACCTGGGCAACTTCTCCCATCTAAGATATACCGGGTATCGTGATCATTCGGTGACAAGAAACTCTCTGTTGAACAGTAAGATTCGCTACGACTTCGACGCTTCCTCTGACCTCACCGTCGTGTTCAATGTGCTCGATACACCCGAGGCCCAGGACCCAGGTGCATTGAATGATCGGGAAGTGCAGGATGATCGCCGTCAGGCCGCACCACGGGCGCTAAGCTTTGACGCCGGTGAAAGGGTGGATCAACAGAAGCTGGGGCTGGTGTATCGCAACTCTTTCACTGAAACACGTCAGCTTGCCCTGCGAAGCTATTACGTTGGCCGGGAATTCGACAACTTTCTGCCGTTCGATGTGAACAGCAATGGCCAAGGTGGCAGCGTGGATCTCGATCGCCGATTTTTTGGTGGGGGAGGGGATTATACGTTCACGGGGCAACTATTCGGCCGAATCAATAATCTGGTCGTCGGCGTTGAGATTGACGCCCAGCGTGACGAGCGTAAAAGATTCGCGAACAATTTCGGCGAACGTGGGTTCCTGACTACCAACCAAAACGAGGATGTCACAGGCTATGGTGCGTACTTGCAGGATGAGTTCCACGTTCGCGACGACCTTCGGCTGACTTTGGGTTTGCGCTATGACGTTCTCGATTACGACGTAGAGGACAAGATCGGCACCGGGTCTGGCAGCCGA
>CAMYOI010000468.1 GCA_947259955.1 uncultured Gammaproteobacteria bacterium | reverse complement strand
GATTGGGGTGATCCGGATAGTCAGGTTCGACCTGTACGGGAATTCCTTCTGGGTCTAGATGCAGAGGTGGAGGTAACGATGCCCCCCAAGAACGTGTCTTTGACCGATCCTGGGGCCCAATGGACAGCAGCAACGGGGGAACGGGCTTTTTATGCGTATTCCACCAACTATTTGGTCGATATTGAGTACAACATCATTGTAGACGTTGAGCCCACACCATCGATACGAACCGCTGAAGTTGACAGTGCACAAAAGATGATCGATCGAGTTGAAGATCGATTCCATTTAAAGCCGAACCGGCTGATTGGCGATACGGCCTATGGGAGTGCGCCGGTGCTGGAATGGTTGGTCAAAGACAAGGAGATTGAGCCCCACATGCCGGTATGGGAAAAAACTGCCAGGAAGCCTGATTTGTTCAACCATTCTGATTTCATATGAGATGAAGAATCTGATTGTCATCATTGCCCTGGAGGAAAAGCATTGCTCTCTCGCAGGCGCAACTTCAAGAAACTTCGAACGAAAATTACCAAAGCCAACACCATCATATATCGATCGAGCCAGGTTGATTGTAGAACCTGTCAGTTTAAGGTGCAATGTTGTCCAAACACATCGTTTAGAAAGATCGCGCGTAGTATCTATGAAGAATCCCGAGAAGTTGCCAGAGCCATTGCGCAAACTTCTGAATATGAACAGTCCAGAAAATATCGCAAGAAAGTCGAAGTACTATTTGCTCATCTCAAACGCATTATGAAACTGGATCGACTGAGATTACGCGGGCTGTCGGGTGCCAGGGATGAGTTCTTGATGGCGGCAACTGCTCAAAACTTGCGAAGACTTGCAAAATTGAAATACAAACCGCCTGACTTCAGGGGAGCTGCGCCTGCATAACCTGAAAATACAAAATAGTCGATCAAAATCAACCAAAAACAAAGCCTGATCAAAAAATCAAGCTCTAACACCCACCCACATCGCAAGCCCCTTTCAATCCACGCGAAAAAAACGTCGACATTTTCAACAGTATTTACTCACTGCAGATCTTCGCAGAATCTTAGGCAACCGGGCGCTTACGGACTTCAAGGCGACATTCGATGACGTTTCAATTTGGCGACAGAAAGCTTCTGCATGACTAATTTCATATCATGCCGTTGACCGCCATCTCTTCGCCGACGGTATGCGTCAAAGGTCAGGAATACGACAGAATCCTTGTGCTGGTATGCCAAGTCCGCTGTTGAACTTGCTCGACATGTTCTGGAAGGCAATTAACCCTGTGAGTTCGACGATTGCGTCGTCATCGAAACGCTGTTTAAGGCATTCCATGATGTTGTCCGCAACTTGTTGAGCTGAGCGGGTCACAGCCTCGGTATAGTCCAAGGCGGCGCGCTCTTGCTCGTCGAAAAGTTCGCTCTTGCGCCAATGTTCCAGGGCCTCGACTTTTTCTAGACTAACACCGCGCTCCAGCAATGTCGCAGTATTGAGGTCAACACAGAATCTACACCAGTTGATCTGCGACACCCGGACGGTGACAAGTGAGCGCAATGCCGGAGTTATCGGTGAGGACTTTCGATCGATCATGCCGTACAGCAGGGCCACGCCGAGAAACAGTTTGGGTGCTCGCGCCCACAAAAGAGCAGAGTTGAGAACGGCGCCGTATTTGCGACGCTGATTCCAAAAGAACGGGCGCAGGTGGAACTGTTAACCGCCGGGAAATGGCATTGGTCACAGTAACATGACGGGCGACGGAAGTGTCTATGAGTTTAGCTTCACTGACACCGGCCTGGGCCTCATCGGCAGCCGCCGTAAGAGCCAGCAGGATCGCCGCTAAGCTGCTCGATCCTGGTGTTCATGTCCAGGCCGGTCGGCCGTATTGCGCATTCAGCTTTACTCAAGAGTGGTCTCGTTATCGAGATAGGCAGGACAAAAGTGTTTATTCAAGGAGCACCTTCCGGCGTTCTTCGTATTCTTCCTTATCGATTTCACCGCGGGCAAATCGTTACTTAAGAATGTCCAGTGGCTCTTTGGCGGATGCGGTAGAAGAACCGATCCCGGGAGACGAGCCTCCGAGCCATCGAACGAGCGCAAACACGTCCGCTACGGTATCCGCGGTATCGTCAGCCAGTGTGCACGCGGTGCAGAACAAGGCGCAGGAGAATGCAATGGTGGTCCGGTAACGCGTCATTGTTTTTAGTGCTCCTTTGTTACCGTTCCATCAACCGGATCGACATGGGGCGTGGCTGGGGGTCTGATTTTGATTAAGTCCAGCAACGTAAAACGGACAATCACAAGTTGAATCGCTCACCCCTGACGAGAAATTCGTTCGCTTGAAGATAGAAGGACATTTGTGGGTGCGGGTGACCTCGGCACCAATACACTTACCGTAATATCCGGGGGTCTTTCCGTCGTGATAACGGGAATGGACAGTGGCTTGCCCGGGCCGAGTGACCACCTCGATCGAAACCCGGTGGGAGGCCTCGGAGTCGTGGATAACGGCGGTTTCGCCCGCGTCGGTTTTGATGAATCCATTGAGTTTGACTTCACTCCAAACCAGGCCCTGTTACTGAGCAGTGTTGTCCTGGAAGTTGGGAACACCAATAACGGCAGCCTTGACCTGTACATTGACGGCACCTTTTTCCAAAATATCGGTTGGAACACGGGTGGCGGAGTTCTGGCAACGCATACATTTGCTTCGACCGCAACAGGGACTCAATTTGATTTATGGGCACCAACGCCGGTAGTTTTCGCATTGCAGAGCTCAGTGTTCGAGAAGTGCCCGAACCTTCAATGCTCCTGCTTTTGAGCTGCGCTGCCGTGTTTGGTCCGATCGGGTGGGCACGTCGTTACTATTCATAGACCCGCGAAGCGGCAACAGTCTTTCCAAACGTATCTCGGCCTGCCCTTAGAGAGCAGGCGGCGCCCACCTGGCAGGGTTCACGCTGTCAGCTAGGCCAGTTGCGACCCGCGCGGACATTTCGATTCATACACGGCCGCCGAAAGACGCTGCCATCTTCATAATTCCAGGGTACCGGCTCTTCACATTAGAACTCGTCAAAAATCAGAAATGGCGTAAGCCGACTGGGACGAATACTCGACCACCACCACAACTACTTCGAGAGTTGCGCGAAGCTTTTAATCGTGCTCTGGTGCTTGGTCACGATGAAGCGCCCGAGTTCGCTAAGATTGCGGTGCTCGGAGAAGTCGTAGTCCAGTTTAGCAGTACTGAATTGCGAATCGAAGCGAGATTTACCCTCTTCAAACAGGCTGACGAGGAATCCGGGCTGGTTGTATTCCTGTCGCTTCGCCTGCTTGTCGAACGCTTTCGACGACTTCAGCTTGATGTAGACGATATCTGGGATAGTCGCGTTTCTCTTGAAGACGTGTACAGCCTCGTCCGCCTTGTTCACCTTGCTCAGGGTGAGCTTTGGGATCTTGATGTGGTGGCGCGACAGGAGTGTCTTGAGGCCGTTATATTTCTGGTTCGAGCTACGGGCCGTCTTCGCCTCGACATCGTGTTCGGCGTCGACCAGGATGATGTAGCCGCAACCACGGTTGACCAGGGATTCGATTCCCAGGTTGTTGTAGTGGCCGCCGTCGGCAAGGTCGAGTTCGGTGGTCGTGGGCGAGTTCAGAGGCCTGTCCTCGCGCCCAAGCGTGTAGTTGACGATTTCACGTCCTAGGCCCATTCCCCCCCACGTTTTCTCCGATTCCGGGTAGGTGGAACGCGAGGGCCGCGCCGGAGATTGCCACGGCGGCCCGGATCCGGAGCGGTTTTTCGGTGGCTTTAAGGTCAAGGGTGTCCAGATATCCGAGGGATCGGCTGCCCGAATACAGCCGCGTCATTTCGAAGCACTCTTGGGTAATATCGAAGCTGTTCGGTCGGCGAAAGTTCACCGTGCCGTTCACGATCAGGAATGGGCGGTCAACCCGCCCCTCATCCAGTCCGCGCACCGCCGGCACACCCCGAACTGGATCGAGTTTGACTACAACGCCACCGCAAGGAAGTGATGCAAAGTGCGGCATCGTGCGTACGGGCTCGTGCCTAGAAAGAAAAAACATCTGTAAATATCCTGCTGGCTCACCGCAAACCATCCCCGTTGCGGGTTAAATCGAAAATCACATCTCAAACAACGCGTTTCGACAGCGACGCATACACCCTCATCCCCAAACAACGCCCTTTTTCACTACAAGACATGGGGTTTATATTTACTATCCGGCGCTGGATTCTCCACCAGTTTACAGGTTTTGGGACGATGCGTGCGATCCCAGGCGACTTGATCCGCCTTGTTCGCTCGGTAACCTCGCCGGCCACCGTTACGATTAATCTCTCGGCTCACTGTGGAGCGCGATCGACCCAGCGATACCGCGATTGACCGAGCAGAATGGCCGGCAATTACACCGCGTGAGATTTCTTCGCGTTCCGCCAACGTCAGAGCCAATCTGGAACGTCTTCTGGTCGGTGGACGAATACCACCGGTTCTAGCTAGAACGCCTGAAATGGCTGAATGATGACGATCAAAATGACGCGCTATTGATCCGAGAGACTCGCCTTTGCGCCAGCGATCCCACATCAACGCTTTGTCAGTTTCGGTGTAGTAAATCCTCGGTCGCTGTTTCATTTTTAACATCTTCCTCTCTACAGTCAGAGATTAGATGTTGCATCGACCAGTTGAAACCGCAGCAGGAGCGGACTGTTGAATTTTTACTCTGACCCCAAATTCATATTGGCCTCCTCCACCCACACGGCACGCAACAACCTTTGTGACAGGGTCAGCGCATCCAAACCCTGCCGGCGTGCGGCGATGAACATCAACGACGCGGGATCTGCGTCCACCGGAAAAAACTTCGGTTCGATCACCAACGGCATTTCGAGATAATCGTGCCAGCGCCGTAGTTCCTGTAGCCGGTAGGCTTGACGCTCAGGGGCACGCTGCTTGAGCGGCAGGCCACCGGTCGCCGGAAATACCTTGGTCAGGTCTATCGGAAGCACATTCACCATAGCATCGCGATCGCGGGCGATATTGTCGAAGCGTTCGCCGCCCAGGTAACTGTATGGCGCTGCGGGGATGAGGTAATAATCTACTACACGGCTCATGGCACAGGGTCTCCACTGGTAGAATCGGTGAAAACGATTCGGTGACGATCCATGTCGGAACTCACTAAAATCGCTACATTACACCATGCTCATGCACTAAACGATCCTTGGTGATCTCGGTCGACTGCTGATGAAACCTATCCAGCGCAAATTATTTATCGTCACCGCGCTGCGTCTTTCGGCGCTGCTATGGATAGCGCTCGAACTCGCCCACGCGGAGATCGGCGCCGAGCACGAGAACATGGCCCTGGTGGGACATCATCCCCTCCATGGCCGCAGCGCGTATCAACCCGTCATCCAGGAAC
>CAMYOI010000467.1:2092-5801 GCA_947259955.1 uncultured Gammaproteobacteria bacterium | reverse complement strand
TTACCCTTCCTGCAATGGAGATCGTGGCGTAGAGACGATCCTGCGAGGTCGAAATTTAAAGTCCAAGATCTGAAACGAGTTTTTACACAGTCTCTGCCCACAGCGGACACTCGAGGATCATTGATAACGTCGTGAAACACTAGTTTCGATGAGACGCGCGATGTGCGGCTATTCAGAATCGAGTGAATTCAATTGTTGGATATCTTTCTCTTCTTTTTGTTTTAAGGATACTCCTTTGGAGTCTTTCCATGCTGTCAGTCCGTTTGCCTGACCTCCGTGAATTACTGCTGCTGCTGCACTGGGACTCGAAAATTCATAATCTGACATGAACAATAGTCGATCATTCTTTTCTTCAACAACATTTTCAGCGAGAAGAGTTATCCTCAGGTTGGCTGCATATCTATATTTCTGTGTTGAGGGTCTTTCTTTCAAGACAGCTTCTGAATCCTTCAGGACTACAAATCCGTTATCGGTTTGCCGTCCTGTGGCTTTGAGGTTCTTGATTTCACAATATAGCAAATTAGACTTCTTTCCCTTTGCTTCATGTTTAACGACAGGCTTCAAAAACTCCTGACCAAGGATAGGAAGTAGCTGCTCCATTCTAAAGAGGAATATGTCCATGTCGGCAGCATCTGATTCGGGGAGATGAGAGCCGCTTGACTGCGCATTCTCGAGTTCAAAACGACCGACAGATTTTGCTGTTTCAATAAGCTTTCCTTCCAAATATTTGATATGTGCTTTTGTCAGGTTTTCATCTTTGCTGACGAAAAAGACGATGGTTTTCCAGAAGTCCTTCGACATATGGTCCTTGATTCTTTTCTTGATAGCTTCTGCTTCACCAATGTAGACCTTGTCTTTTCCTGTTTCCGGATTTACTCCTGTTAAGAAATATACTCCAGGGTTATCGGCTTCTTCTCGTTTCAAGATGTCTTCGATCTGTGAGCGAGGTCCTGCCACTGCTTTCCCTGTCCAATTAGACAATTCGGCGGTTCTCACAGATGATGGGCTTCCTTGTGCTAAGAATATTCTTACTGTAGCCGTATCTTTCATGTCTCCTCAAGATCCTGCTTTCTTACTGTTTCCAGTGCTTTTTTCACAACTTCGGCAACAGTATCTTCTCTGATGCCGTGGATCTTACAGTAATTCGACTGCATCCAATCAAAGAGATCCTTTGTCCCTTTGCTCGAATTGCAGGCAGCGCAACATCTCGCAATATTCTCAGGAGTGACGATGCGTGCGTCGTTGATGATGTGCTCCCACGTTGCGACGGTTCTCCGCGATCCACTCTGGGGCATCTTTTCGTTCATCTGAACACCGCAGTAGACGCAAGTTTTGTCTCGTGCTTTAACTTGTTCTTCGAGCGAAGCGGGAATGCCCCAGCGGTTCATCATCTCTCCTTATCTTATACATCCAACAGTTTATTCTACAGTTGCTATGTGAACTGAGATAGACAGTCTCTTTGTTAACGAGATAGTCAGTTCCGCATAATTCGGGCTTGGCTTGCCGGTTTTTGGCACTATCAACTACTCCATCTCAATAGCTACGGAAGACTCGTGATGTCTGTAAATAAGCGCGGATGCCTTGTGTTTACTTCGAATATCTGAAATGTCCGAAGTGAGTATGGAGGAGCCCGTCGTGCCACTTACCTCGAGTGACCGCAGTTGGCCGAAAGCACCACTACGTTTCCGTCGAAATTTGATCCAAACACTTAAAATTCGACGGGCTGCAATGGGTTGCATTACTGCCGGTGGGATTCTACAGAGTCCAGCAGGTAATTTGCTGCACTGCACAGACAGCAACCGGCCATAACCGGCCATTCAAGGGCGAACGGAAGAACTTCCGCCAAGTCAACAGTCGTCAAGTTGTTGAGGGCCTTTGGCGATTCAGTAGCCTGACATCGGCCCCCGACATCATCGACCTGTGTTGACGCCAGCAGGCGGGATATCGAGTGTTCACTATGTTCAGAAATCGACTAGCGAGATGGCGCACAAGGGACCCGTCAAATAAAAACGGCATCGCGGACAATCCGAGGATGAAAAAGAACAATGACTACCACGGTTTCCGTTTCCCACCCGAAATTATCGGCTACGCGGTGTGGCTGTATCACAGATTTACACTCAGTTTCCGTGATATCGAGGATTTGCTGGCCGAACGTGGGATTGCTGTATCTTACGAAGCCGTTCGATTATGGTGTATCCGATTTGGACCAGACTACGCTCGACGACTGCGCAAATAGCAACACCGATTCGGCGATTATTGGTACTTAGATCAGATATCGACGGTCACCATTCACGGCACGCGGATGTATTTGTGGCGGGCCGTCGATCAAGACGGCGATCTGATTGATGTGCTGGTTCAGACACGTAAGGACAAATGCGCTGCCAAGCGGTTCTTTCGTAAGATGCTCAAACACCAGGGTGCGACACCTAATCGAATTATAACGGATAAATTTCGTAGTTACGGCGCGGAAAAAAAGGTACGTGATGCCTTCAGTGGTTCACTGTCAGGATCGTTATGCGAACAATCGAGCCGAAGTTTCGCATGAACCCACTCGACAGTGCGAACGTCAAATGCGGAGATTCAAATCAACGGGCCAGGCACAACGGTTCCTTGCCGTTCATGGTGTCGTTCTTAACCTATTCAGACTTGGGCGCCATACGATCCGCGCTATCCAATATCGGGCATTTCGTAACCGAGCGTTGGCGGAGGGCGGCGTGCGTCAGTACGTCCTGAGAAAAAATATCTCTAAATTCCTGTCATGCGAACATTATAAATTGACAGTACCAACAAAAATTAAGGGATTTTGTGGAGTTATTCTTCCAGCGCTTGCTCAAGTTGCGCAAGTTCTATTGGTCGGGACAGATGGTAACCTTGTAACAAATCACATCCAAGCTCGATCGCCATTTGCTGACCTTCTTCGTTCTCTACACCCTCTCCAATCACCTTCAATCCGAAACTGCGTCCGAGTTTGCATACCGCATCTACAATCACCGTATCCTCACTGTCGCTTCGCAGGTTCTCGATAAATGAACCGTCAATCTTAAGGTAACTTACGGGCAGGTCCCTGATATACTTCAATGAAGAATAGCCGCTGCCGAAATCATCAATAGCCAGCATCACTCCCAGTTCCGAGAGCCGATCGAGCACATGATGGGCAATTTCTACGTCACGCATCACCGCTGTCTCGGTAACTTCCAGAATCAAACGACTTGGTTCAACCGACCAGGTAGACAGCGCACGCTTGACCAGATCGGGGAAATCCGGGTCCTCGAGATTGGTCGCCGAGATGTTTACTGTGATGAACAGGTCGGCGAAATCGGCGCATTCCCTTAGAGCCGTATTCAGAGCCCATTGAGTAAACCTTTGCATCAAGCCGGTTTCCTCTATAGCGGGGATGAAATCTGCGGGGCTCACCGTGTCGTTCGCGCCTCGAACCCATCTCGACAGACTCTCCACTCCCTTGATCCCGCCATTGCGGTCAAAGATCGGCTGATACACTAGTCTTATATGCCCCGAATACAGGGCTTCCTTAACCTGTTGTGAAACCAGCTGCCGCTGTTTGTTGCCGACTTCAAGACTCGCGTCGTAAATGACGCATTCATCGTGGCTGTCCTTGGCCAGGTAGGAAGCGAATACTGATTGTCTGACCAGCTCCTCGCCTTCGATTGCCGTGTCGGGATATAGAGACAACCCGATATTCATATCTATC
>CAMYOI010000467.1:0-1999 GCA_947259955.1 uncultured Gammaproteobacteria bacterium | reverse complement strand
GTTTCAGCAATCATGATTGGCCGCTCGAACAACTGATGAATCTTGTGCACAGCCAATAATCCATGGTCTTGATGCAGGACGGGGTTTAATAATATGGAAAACTCATCATCGCCGGATCTGAACAGTGAATCTTGTGGGCGCAACACTCCCTGCAGTCGATCCACCACGGTTTCGAGCACGAAATCTCCGTTCTCAAAACCATACAGCATGTTTATCTCTCTGAACTCCTGAATATCGATGGTAATCAATACCAGATGCTGTTTCAGTTTGACCGACCCGATGGCCAAGCGAACGGTCTCGAACAAGGATTCCCGACTCCGTTCCAAAGGTGAACCGAACAGGTTGAGCTGTGTCGTTCTTGGTTGAGCGCTCATACCTTAGATACCTTAGTGATCAGAGAAAAAACTCGGACGGGTCTAGATTATAGTGGGCCGGATCGACTACGGTAGAGACCAACCGAGACATCTGGCCCGATCCGAGGTATTGCGTGGTCAGGTCCACGGTTTGGGGGTCCTCAATACGATTGCCATTCGCATCGATCAAAATCATCACCTGCGGTTTCAGCTGCTGGATCTGGTTTCGACGGACTATTATCCCGATCTCCATTGTATTGAGCTTCACGAAGCCACCGATGGGAAAGATACCGACACATTGTATAAACTGCTCTATGATGCCGGCTGGAAAAGCAATGTCCCGTTCTGCGTACAGCTCCATCAGTACTTGAAACGAGGTTTTTGCGTCACGGTAAGGTCTCGCGGATATGCCGGCCTGATAACAGTCGGCAATCCCGCAGAGGGAAGCCAACAGTGGAATCTGTCCCTTGGACAGCTTCTGGGGATATCCGGATCCGTCAAATCTCTCATGATGCAACCTTACGGTGTGAATGACTTCGATGTCGAAGTTCCGGGACTTTTCCAGCATATCCACGGACGCGTCGACATGCTCTTGAATACTCTGTCTTTCGTCTTCGGTCAGGCTAGACTCCTTGTTCAATATCTCGGTGGGCACCGCTGTCTTTCCGATATCCTGCAATAAAGCGGATGTACCCAGGACCTGCAACCGATCCTTGGGTAAACCCAGAAAACGGCCCACGGTCAGAGCCAGCACAGCGGTCGAGATGGCGTGGACATACATGCCTTCGTCTTTTTGTTTAAGGCTGACCAGCCACGACAGGGCTTCAGGGTTTCGCACGACACTTCCCACCAGCCCGGTCACGACCTTGCGCACCGCTGGCGCGTCCGACTGACTATCCGCACCCAGATCACTAATAATCTTTTCATACAGAGATTCGGTATCGTCAAGTACCGCCTGAGCCGCGGGAACTTCCTCCTGCAAGGTGACCTGGTCCTTGTACACTTCCGCTGACCACGATTCGCTGGGCATGGAAGTGACCACCTTGGAAGCATCCGCGTGCTGGTCCCCGTCAACGAGATGTCGCTTGGCCGGCGTACCCAGGTCGGGGTCGATATATACGTACCGGCAAATACTCTGGACTTTTTCGAGTTCCTCGTCGGTGCGTACGGTAAATCCCTCTATCTGGAAGGGGGACTCGAAAGGGGCTTCTATCCAAGGCCGATCCAACTCGACTACATACATGCCGACACCTAAGTCCGGGGAGGCAACTTTACGTTTCACGACAACCCATCACTTACCAGGAAAAGTTACAAAACACTCATGATAAAGAGATCCCACCAGTCTTGGATTCTTACCATGACACCGTCTTTAAGAATAGCCCGTTTTAGCCAATTCTGAAGCGTATACGAGCTTTACGCTGCTCAGGTACATCGGATTCCGGTCCGCAAATCTGCCAGCTCACACCTCGACTACGATCTTGGACACGGGTTTGCGCGCGGTCACTGGGATCTCCCGCGGGTAACCGTACCAGATCAGCCCAACCACTGTCTCCTCGCCCGGATCGGTCCAGATCGCTTCGTAGAAACGAGGACCCTGGGTTACCTCCCCCGTGGTCCATTTAGTACCCACACCGCGGGACCACAGA
>CAMYOI010000466.1:1806-6401 GCA_947259955.1 uncultured Gammaproteobacteria bacterium | reverse complement strand
CATGGAAATGCGGCGTCTGGAAGCTGCAATTCTGGACAATGGGACGGATATGGACATGTCCATGACGCCCTATCAGGCAGGACTTGGCGCATTTATTGATCTAAACAAGCAAGACTTTATCGGCCGCGCAGCGCTTCTCGAAGCGGACAGGCGCCCAATGCTCTATGGGTTGAAATGCGAAGCGGTGCCCGATATGAACCACGAAGTCCTCGATGGGCAGCGTATCGTTGGTTACGTGACAGGTGGGGCTTGGTCGCCCTATCTGCAGAGCGGGATAGGCTATGTCAGGTTCAACCAACCTGGCGAGTGGGTCGGCCGAACTCTCTCGCTGAAGGCAGAAGAAGGTGGGATCTATCCTTGCGAGATTGTTGAAATACCATTTTACGATCCCGAAAAGCGCATCCCAAGAGGCCTCGATAAATCAATCCCCTGAATTAAAACGGGATTGGTAATTGTATTGAGAGTTATCGTGAATCCATCCGGAACTGCTAGGTGGAGTCCCCGACAGAGCGGACCGCTGCTTCGACCCCGAGAAGTCGGCGTGAGGTATCGTCAACTTGTTGGATCGTAGTCACGCGGTACAATTTCGGAACACCTGTGATCTGGAGCACTAAATGGCGACCATCGCAAAGCGCGGACTGTTTGAGGAGCGCGGTTTACATGCAGTAAATGAGCACCGCAGAACGGTCCGCAACGCCGCATTGGAGGACTAAGCCCATTTTGAGACAGGTTCTAGGCATGCCTGAACACATCCAGTTCGGCGTCTTCCGCTCGCAGGCGGGATGTAAGCAGCAGCAGGACGTTTTCGTAAATGGATCTAGCTAATTCCGGATCTGAATCTATGAAATTATCCAGAATTTCGAAGCCAATCTTGAACAGTCTGCTCTCCGGTGGTTTGCGTTTGGCGAGCACTACTTCGCCATATCGCCCAGGCCCGGCAGGCAGGCTGACCTGGAGCTCACCGCTCAAGACCACGTAAAGACCCGTATTGATTTTGCCTTCTTCAATAGCCGTCGAGCCGCTTTCCAACTCCAATTTCTCTCCTTGCGCATATATCCGATTCAGGTCGGGCAGTGGAAGGCCCCGAAATAGAGGGCTGGATGCAAACACATCGAAATCTTCACCACCACATTCATGCGTTGCCGGAGGAGTGACCGGTGCTGTTCCGTCAGCCTGTACCGGCATATCCGCTTTACGGTGGCCGTGCACATGCGGGATGCCCGACTCAACTGACGTGAGGAATTCCCTCAGATATCGACTGCATTCGGGGCAATTATTGAGCCGCCATTCGACGATCCTGCGTTGGCGGTCCGTGCGGAAAATCGGCTCGTGATTGCCGACGGTACAATCCGCCTCCTGGTCGTCAGCCTTTGTTACCATTTTACTTGTCGGGCTGGTTCAACATTCTACTGGTAGTAGTCAAATGTTTCCCCAAACTCAAGCATGTTGCTGTAATCAATTTCAGCCTGATAGGGAAAAACTTGAGAAACATGAAAATCTATACAGTCGCCTTCGCGAAACCCGTAGTAATTTGCATTGACTTGTATATAACGCTTTCCTTTGTATTCTGTATCAATCAAGTAGGTAACAACCGCAAAGGACTTTTGCGCCACCACGCTAATAGTATCTTTGAGGATACTGGGATTTTTAACTGCCTGTTCCCAATAGTATTTCATACAACTGGCACTATCAGCACCCTTCCCTTTGGCAGGTTCCACAAAGCCCGAAATGACAAACCCACCGCCTGCTGAAGCCTGAAATTGATATTCCGTTTTGGAGGCATTACCTTTTTGTTTCATTAATTTAGGAGAGCTAAACTGAAACCCCCAATTTTTATCAGGAACCATAAAAATACTGTCAGCCATTAAACCGTTCGAGAGACCAATTAACAACAACGTAAGAAAGATTCGCATTCCCTTTCCTGGTTTGAATCGCTTTGATGCTTGACACCGCGCTCCACGGGATCTTCGTGATGCAGCTGTCAATTCGTCCGAGTGCAGTGTTTTATTAGGCGTATTTGCTGCAGCTAAATCAAAGTTTTCGATTCTGCAAACCCCAATTTTACGATTTCATCAATACGCTTAAAGATAGAAGTTTCTAGTTCTATGGCAAGTGGGAAATTTGCCACAGGTCCCGAAGTCAGAAGTCAAAATCGCAAGTTTTCCTCCGCAAAAAGTCGTCGCACCTAAGCGGAGTCGATTGCCGCGAAGCATATCCCGAACTTCATGTTGGAGATTGTCCATGATGGTCAACGCTTGAAGAAGCCATCGGGAATAGGGCAGATGGGGTTTTTGCGGACGGCGGCACCGCAGGATCTGCAGACCTGGGGAGGAATTACTCGAGCGCAATCAGCTTCGTATCGATCTTGTTGCCGTGCTTTTCCACCGCGAGAAGGTGATATTCCGGGACCTCGACCCAGGTCGACGTGTCCAGGCTAAGGGGTTCCGATGCGACAATGACGGCATCTGCCGCGTCCCTCCCTCCCACCATTTTCCACTCCCCGCCGTGGCAGGCGTAGTCGCTGCCCCTGGTAAACCACAGGCTGAGGTAATCCACGCAACCCTGATGCACCTCACCCTGCTCTGGAAGTGGGTAACAACCGTAATCGAAGGTAAAACGGACAGCAACGATGCAGTTCGGATTGCTGATGAAAAGATTGACTGACGAAGAAATCTCTATGCCGTGCCCTTTGCGAACTTCGCGCAGGATGTTCAGCATATTCTGGACCGCATCGGCGATGTCCGCTGCGCTATGGAGTGCCGCGGGGTCATCGAATCTGGACATCAAAAGTGCATACAACCACTCGGAGTCGGTATTGCCGGATAACCGCTGGAGAAACTCGTCGCGGATATGAGGGATCAGGGCATAGCGCATCACGGAAAAATCATACAGGTCGCCATTGTGCGCCATGGTCAGGGACACTTCGGGAAAAACAAAGGGGTGCAGGTTCTGCTCGCTGATGGCTGCGGAACTGTTGAGCGGCACACCCCGTATATGAGCCAGCAAACTATTACAGCGGATTTTTCTGCTGACAGATCTTAAATTTTGGTCGAAAACCGGTAGCTTGGTCGAATGATATTGCCAGGGGACATCCGGCTCCAGGGACTCCCTATCCCAGGCCACCATGCCAAATCCAGCGAGGTTCAGCATAGACAACAATTTGGGGTGGAATACCTGATTCACCAGCGAACTATCGCTGCCGTACAGCAAATACTCTACGGGTACCGGCTGACCAAGATACGCAAGCGCCCTGCACATGCGGACTATCCCCTTTAACCGGATATCTTCCCGGCGATCTCCCGGGTGACCTCTCCGGGCATTGGAAACCATCGCAGTGCCTGGACTTCCTCCGGCAACACGGGATCCTGGATCTCTCCGTAGTCACCGTGGGTGTTTTCCAGAAGATCGCGGGCGCGCTCCAGATACTCCGCCAGCACCTCATCCGGTTCCTCGGTTTGCGGTGCATTGACCTCCAGCTCACCGCTCGCGTAACGAAGATCCGTTAATCTCAGCACCGGCTCCGGAGGACCGTCCCGATGCGCCCACATGGATGTGCGAGGATTGAAACGGTAAAGAGGCAGCAGCTTCCAGCCGTGGGTGGCAGCCAAGTCGATGGCGGACACGATATAGCGGAAGACCTCATCACTGATGAAATAGTTGAAGTTGACCCGCACCCATCCCGGCTTGATGCCTTCGTACCCTTTGTTTATTTCGCACTGGTAGGAATGAGACAGCTCCGGACCGATTCCAAACAAACTGTGCCCATAAGGTCCGGCACAGGAGCAACCGCCTCGCGCCTGAATACCGAACAGGTCGTTCAGCAGTGCAACAACATAGTTCCAGTGCAGATACTTTTCGCCATGGCGTATCACCAGGGAGACTATAGACAAACGTTTCAAGTTGGGGTTCCCAAGTATCCAGATGTTGGGGTTCTTACTCCACGCATCGATCGCACGACTAACAAAGTCGTGCTCCAGATGCTCGATATGCCTGGCACCCACCGCCTGCTTGAGCTGAAACACAAGCCCCGCCCGGATCGATTCAATTATCGCCGGCGTGCCGCCTTCCTCCCGGTGCACCGGGTCTTCCAGAAAAGCCTGATCGTCGATAGAGACATAGGAGACCGTGCCGCCGCCCGGGATTGAAGGCACCCTGTTCTTGAACAGCGCTTTTTTTGCGACCAGCACCCCCGGCGTGCCGGGACCGCCGATAAACTTGTGGGGCGAGATAAATATGGCGTCCTTGTATGCCAGTTTCTGGTCCCCGATCGCAGACGTTGGATTCATCTCGATCTGAACATAAGGCGATGCCGCGGCATAATCCCAGAATGAAAGTGCTCCGTGATTGTGGAGCAGCGACGCAATAGATTTGTCATCCGAAATTATGCCCGTCACATTGGATGCCGCCGAAAAGCTGCCGATCTTGAGCCGGCGGTTACTGTAACGTACGAGTTCCTGCTCCAGCTGAGCAAGGTCGATGCGGCCATCCTTGTCCTCCATGATCATTACGGTATCGGCGATCGACATACGCCAGGTGACATCGTTGGAATGATGTTCATAGGGTCCAACGAATACAACCGGACGTTCGTTTTCCGG
>CAMYOI010000466.1:544-1755 GCA_947259955.1 uncultured Gammaproteobacteria bacterium | reverse complement strand
CTGCGCGCATCCTCGCGCAACCGCGTCGTCTGCAACCCGGTTCCCGAGGATTCGGTGTGCGTGTTGGCATAAAACGGCATAACGTCATGGCGGATGAAATCCTCGATGAAAGTCAGGGATCTTCCGGTCGCCGTGTAGTCCGCATAGACCATGCGGCAGGGCCCGAATGGGCCGCTCATCATAATCTTGTCACCGATCACCGACTCTCGGATTTTCCGGATCAAGGCATTTCGCTGATATTCCTCTCTCTGTTCTTCTTTTTCTTCGGACGCGCCTTTCCCGGGTCCCGAATCAACAGCTCCGTATAGATCCAGCGCGACCAGGCTTGTATTGGCCTTCCGCAACATGGAAATCAGGTTATGATTTATAGACGTCAGGAATTTCAGGGCCAGTCGGGAACCGGATTGAACGAGTCCATCGAAGGCCTCCGCCGACAGCTCCAATATCACCGCGTTCTCGCGCAAGGTACAGGTCGCGCTGCGGACGCCGCCGTCGAGCAGACACATTTCACCAAATATTCTGCCCGGGCCAAGTACGGCAAGGCGGCGCGTGCCGCGACCGTGAGCAATCGTGATCTCGACGGCCCCCCGCGCGATCAAAAAACACGAACTACCCGCTACGTTCTCTGAAAATACCTGCTGCCCCCTGGCCACGTGGTGCTCGATGAACAACGCGGCTATTTCGTCGATCTCGCTTTGGGTGAATGAATCAAAGAAAGGCATCTGACCCATAAACTTGCGATAATGCGACGAAACGGCGCTTCTCTCCGGTGGTAGTGAGGTGATTTTTTCGGCCGCCGCGGCCTGGATGTTCGATCTTCCGATGCTGGAATTTATATTTCGAATTCGTCCGCATATGAGCTTGCCAAACTGCAGATGAATCTTGAGTGCGGCATGATTGCTTGTGTGGCTGAGCCGATCGAGGGCATGAGAGTCAAGGGCTATCAGAACGACATCCGTTGCGGCCGTTGCCGTGGCCAGACGTTTCGTATCCGGCAGCAGAGCCATATCGCCAAGCACCTGTCCCGGCCCCATTCGCGTGAGTTTAAGTAAGTCGTCGCCCGGCGTGCGGGCGTCTACTTCGACCTGCCCGCTTTGAATAACGTAAAGCGCGTCGGCAACGTCGCCCTGCCTGAAAATTCTGCTCCCCGATTCATGTTTTTTGATAGTTGCTTCTGCAGCCAGATCACCGCATTCACCTTCGTCCAGGGT
>CAMYOI010000466.1:0-538 GCA_947259955.1 uncultured Gammaproteobacteria bacterium | reverse complement strand
GTCGGCAACGTCGCCCTGCCTGAAAATTCTGCTCCCCGATTCATGTTTTTTGATAGTTGCTTCTGCAGCCAGATCACCGCATTCACCTTCGTCCAGGGTGCTAAAAAGCTCCGAGCCGCTGATCAGATCTTTGATTGTTTCAGTATCGAGCAATGGATTACTCCTGGAACCATTGACGGAATGCGCCCGACTTCCACGTGAAGTAAGCCGCCTCACTATACTACAAGCGATGCGTTATTCTAATTCCGATTGATATTGGGGTGTCCCGGATTCCGCTCTACCACGCCGAACCTCGGAAAGAGCCCAGTCTACTACCGTCTCTAAAAAGAGATTCGATTTCCGATTGTTCGGATATATGACGTAATAACCAATCTGATTCGAACCTGGATCTTGCCATAGCTCTGCGAGTCTACCTTTTAAAATATCCGCATCTACCAACAATCGCGGTGCGAGCGCTATCCCTTGCCCATTCGCCGCAGCGTCCATTGCAAGTGCCGTCTGATTGAACTGAATCATTCGACGGTGGACTTCTATATCG
>CAMYOI010000465.1 GCA_947259955.1 uncultured Gammaproteobacteria bacterium | reverse complement strand
CGGTAAGCGGGAATCGCAGGTTCGTGTCCATGGCCTCAGCTATCTCATCAAGAACATCAATGCGGAAGACACGCTGCTCATCGTGGATGACGTCTACGACACCGGTCTGAGCATCGAGGCGATCATCGCAAATCTCCAGATGAAAGCGCGCAGAAACACACCCAATATCCGCATCGCCACGGTGTATTTCAAACCGGCGAACAATAAAACTGAGCGGGTCCCCGATTACTATGTGCATGAAACAGATCGCTGGCTAGTTTTCCCCCATGAACTGGACGGGCTCACGCTGGACGAGATCTACCAGTACAAGCCGGGGGTGAAAGAAATATTGAGCCAGGTAAAAATAGAATCCGAATGAAGAACTCGTGATCTTTGGCCAGGCGCGATTAGACGATATGTTGTCCAGGCTACAATTATTCAAAGGTAGGAGCGGCGCCCCGCCGCGGTGAATCGGCGCGAGGGCGCGCCTCCTACAACGGGGTCATTACTGCTCAGGCTCGATCACCCCGATATACGGCAGCGTCCGATTCTGTTCCGCGAAATCCAGGCCATAGCCGACAACCCAGACGTCGGGGATCTCGAAGCCGAGATAATCGATGTGGACATCGATCTCTACGCGCTCGGACTTTCGTACCAGGACGCAAGTTTTGAGCGACGCCGGATTTCGGC
The DNA here is from genome assembly GCA_947259955.1 of uncultured Gammaproteobacteria bacterium. Taxonomy (GTDB): domain Bacteria; phylum Pseudomonadota; class Gammaproteobacteria; order Arenicellales; family JAANXG01; genus JAHEKE01. The sequence continues at coordinate 4,508 of CAMYOI010000465.1, read as the reverse complement.
AGCGAGATCAGGTAGTCAAGGGTATGCCCGGTATCGAGAATATCCTCGACAATCAGCACGTGCCGGTCCTCGATGTCTTCGCGCACATCCATCAGCAGCCGGACAGCGCCGCTGTCCGCGCCTTGTCTTCCGTAACTCGACACCGCAATAAACTCCACGGAGTGGGGGATGGTCAACTGTCTCGTAAGATCGGAAAGGAGAATGAAGGCGCCCTTTAACACTCCCACCAGTACCAGGCTGCCTTTTTCAAAATAATCGTTATTGATACGCGCGGCGATTTCCGAGACCCGATTTCGGATAGTTTCTTCGTCTATAAGCGTTTCCGGTTTGTTCATCATTCCCCCCTTTTTCGATTGGCCAATATCGGATCACCGTTTTGCCGAACGGATGTCAGTCCGGCCCGCGGACCCCCGCGTGGTGGTGCGACATTTTGTAGTCATATCCACTCCACCAGTACTTCCCCGTCATCGAAGGTTTTTTCATCACAATTGTTGCCGGGACCGCCGCGATCGACAACGAAGAATCGCTGGCCTTTGTCAAAGGCCAACAAAGGCACGTGCCACACTCCAGATCGGTAGTTGATCCCCTGCTCTCCGCTGGACACGAAGGCGCACAGCTGTTCCGGCGTCGGCGGGTCGCCGGGCGGCGCCACCACGATAAGCATGCGCGCCGGAACCATCGGAATGAACGCCTGGCTGCCAAGCACATGGCGCTCGACCAGCGTGATGCGGTGGGGCAGCTCGCTGACTCGGCTGCATTCGAAAATACTGATCAGCGAGCGCCCTGCTGCATCCAGCTCGATCCGAGCCAGGTCGTGGTAGCGCACTATGGCGCCGTCGTTGATCGGAAAGTGTCTTGCACCCTTCGTTTCTATGACATCACCGAAAGGTGCGAAATGCTCCTGTGTCAATGGTATTGCCTGGAGTACGCGCGTCATGTTGTCATTTGCCCAGGGTTCCATGGAGCCGAAGGCGGCTTACCCCACCATCCGGGAAAATGTTCAGCCGCGCATGAGTGACCGCGCCAACATCCTCGATCTCGTCCGAAAAAAAGTGTTGTCTATCCATCTCCAGTTTGACCTGGGGCAACACGATCCGCCACGAAGCGCTGTCCCGGTCGACCTGTACTGCATTCCCGTCGGCGGCGTGGGCGGCCTGGATCGATGCGCGATCCGGGTAGTTTCCCTTGAAATGTGCGGTATCGATTTCTACACGGGAAATCGTTCCTGCGTGCCCAAGTTTGAACACCACCCAGTCGTGGCCCGGGCCCCGCCTGCGGGCCGTCTCCCATCCGTCACCCATGTTGACCCCTCGACCCGGAGCGTTGAGGTTGTGCATGCTCCCGTAGTGCTCATCGCTGCAGGCAATGGCTCGACCGCCATTCTCGAGCGCAACGAGGTCCAGCACCTCGTGCCTGCCGAAAGTCGACCAGTCCGGCTGAATCAGCCCGTACACCCGCAGCCGCGCTACCCCCCCGTCCGGAAAAATATTCAGGCGGAGGTGAGTAAACGGTGTGCTCTCGACGATGTTGTGAAAGTGATGGGCGTTACCCTCGAGTTCCACTCTGCTCAGAATAGTCTGCCAACCACTATCGTCCGAAGGGACATCCTGGCTGCTCACGCAGCCGTCTATCGATGCCCCGGGCGGATAGTTTCCGGTGAAGTGTGAAGTATCGATATCGAATCCCTTGATCAACCCGGGAACGCCCAGCTTCACGATGCAACAGTCGTGGCCCGGCGCGCGCTTGCGCCGGCTTTCCCAGCCATCCATCCACTTGCCGTGGTCATCGAACTTTTCCGGAATGAACAGCGGAGGCGCCGGGTCGATCAACCTCGCCTTGTCCGCGAAGAAATCGTCGGTGGCATAGACTACACTGGAGCCCAGCCTGGGCTGCGCGAGATCGATGCAATCCTTGAATGGATTTTCGGTTGTGCTGATTGTCACGTCGCCATAAACGGGTGCCGCCGCCGCCAGTGTTCGGCGATGTCGATGCGTCTTGCGAACCAGACCTTGTCATGTTCCCTGGCATAATTGATGAACTTTTGCACTGCAAGCGTTCTGCCGGGCCGGCCGGCCAATCTGCAGTGCAAACCGACTGACATCATTTTTGGCATCGTTTCACCCTCCGCATACAAGACATCGAATGTATCCTTGAGATAGGCGTAGAACTGATCACCACAGTTGAATCCCTGATGGGTTGCGAAACGCATGTCATTGGCATCCAGTGTATACGGGATCATCAACTGCGGTTCATCAAAGTTGTCGTCCCAGTAGGGCAAATCATCGGAATAGGCATCGGCGTTGTATACGAACCCGCCCTCCTCGGCTACCAGGCGATGCGTATTGGGACTGCAGCGGCCGAGGTACCAGCCCGCCGGGCGGACACCGGTCACCCGGGTGTGAATTTCGATGGCCTTTTGCAGGTGCTCCCACTCAGTCGCTTCGTCGACATGCTGATAGTCGATCCATCGATAGCCGTGGCTCGCTATATCCCACCCCACGCGCAGCATCTCTTCGACTGCGCAAGGGTTTCGCTCCATCGCCATGGCGACACCGAAGACAGTTACGGGTATCTGTTCCCTGCTGAACAATCGATGCAGCCGCCAGAATCCAGCCCTGGAACCGTATTCGTAGATCGATTCCATGTTGACGTGGCGCGCGTTCGGAATCGGCGCAGCACCTATCATCTCCGACAGAAAGGCCTCGGACTCCCGGTCGCCATGCAGCACACAGCGCTCGCCGCCTTCTTCGTAGTTGATGACGAATTGAACGGCGATTCGGGCATCTTCCGGCCAGCCCGGATGGACAGGCTGCGAACCGTAGCCGATCAGGTCGCGCGGGTATCGGTTGTTTTTCATATTGTATTTCCGGGATTATACCCTCACCCCCGCGCTCTCCCAGAGGGAGCGGGGGCTCATTCAGTTCTTGCCCCCGCCCTGAACCACGCGTCGATCAGGGCGCGCTCGTCTTCCGTCATATTCGTCAGATTACCGATCGGCATGACTTTGCTGGCCACGGATTGTTGATGGATGGTTTCGGCTTGGTTCGCGATGTCTTTCGCGGTGTCGAATACGATGCCTTTGGGCGGGGCCGTAAAGCCTGCCTGGGTGGGTTCGGTTGAGTGGCAAGAGGCGCAACGCCCTTTGATGATGAACTCAATCCTCGAAAACTCCGCATCGGCGGGAGAGTTGGAGGTATTCATGATTTCGACCGGCCGCGGGATGATGGCAGCGGAAACTCCAAGTACCAGCAGTGCACTGATCAGGAGTGGCGCCAGCGACGCTTCCCCCTTGTGCCGCGCAACAAAATAGACTCTCACCAACGCCCCCGCCAGCGACAGTACGACAAGGATCAGCCAGTTGTACTGGTGGCCGTAGATCATGGCGTAATGGTTGCTGAGCATGACGAACAGCACCGGCAGGGTGAAATAGGTGTTGTGCACCGAGCGCTGCTTAGCGTCACAGCACCCATGCCGCGATGGAAATAAAAACGAACAGGGCTATCGCGAGTTTTCTGTCGTCGCTGCCCAGCGGAGATTTGCACAGACGGTCATAGGCCAGCCAACCGATGACCAGGGTCGCTACGCCGATGAGAATTGCAGGCACCTTTCCGATCTCGGCTACGCCGCTGTCGATTAGGTAGATCTCGGCGCGATACCAGTAGATCAGTGCGAGCAGGAAGATGCCGGAAAGCCAGGTGGAATAGGCCTCCCATTTAAACCAGTGCAGCGTTTCAGGAAGAAACGGCGGTGTGCCGGCGAATTTCTGCGCATGGTAGAAACCGCCGCCGTGCACAGACCACACTTCTCCGCCGACGCCGCGTTCGATGTCGGTCTGCTGTTTGGGTGGCTCCAGGTGATTGTCGAGCCAGACGAAATAGAACGAGGCGCCGATCCAGGCGATGCCGGTGACGAGATGCGTCCAGCGGCCGATCAGGTTGAGCCAGTCGACTATGTAGGCTTCCGCCATGCCCTCACCCCAGCCCTCTGCCAGAGGGAGAGGGGTGAATGCAGAGACGGTTACTTCGGCAACTTCCCTTCCACACCCTCGACGTACCATTCCATTTTCGACAGTTCGTCGTCGGTCATAACTGCACCCGCTGCAACCACTCCCTTTCCGTCCTGATCGTTAATGGGGCCCTGAAACGGGTGCATCGAACCGTCGATGATCTGCTTCTTTGCTTCCTCTACCCTGGCGGCCGCCTCCGCGGGCACGACGGAATTGAGCGGCGCGATATCGATCATGCCCTCTTTCATGCCCCACCAGATGTTCTCCGATTTCCAGGTGCCAGCCAGCACGTCTTGCGCAACCTTGGTGTAGAACCTGCCCCAGTGATGCGTCGCCGCCGTCAGGTGGCTGGTCGGACCATATTTGGACATGTCGGAGTGGTATCCGATGGACCACACTCCGACCTTTTCCTCCGCTGCCTGAACGACCGCGGTGGAATCGGTATGGTGGGTTACCACGTCCGCGCCCTGGGCGATAAGGACGTCGGCGGCTTCGCGCTCAC
>CAMYOI010000464.1 GCA_947259955.1 uncultured Gammaproteobacteria bacterium | reverse complement strand
ACGCGGCACGGACCTGAGCCAATTGGAGCGTATGGTCGAAACGAGCTTCCTGCAACTGGATGAATCCGAGCGCAAAGCCCGCACGGCTCTGGCCCGTCTCGAGGCCGGCACGTTGCGCGGTTTCCGGGATCTGCAGGAGAAAACCCATGGCTGAGAAGCCGAAGCTAAACGAAGACGGCCAACCGCAATTCGAGCAGCAGATCGGTCGCAAGGCCGAACGGAAATTGCGCGCACGAAAGCAGAAACACCATACCGCCTGGTTCGGTTTGGGGATGTTCGGTCTGGTCGGCTGGTCCGTGGCGGTACCTACCCTCATCGGCATCACCGTGGGTGTGTGGCTCGACCGCCGCTTTCCGGGCCAGGTTTCGTGGACGCTGACCCTGTTGATCATCGGCGTGGCGCTGGGTTGCGCCAATGCCTGGTACTGGGTGAGGCAGGAGAGCCGGCGTGAGTGATACGGAAACCATCGTGCCGGTACTTCGACCCGGTCGTGCCATGCAAATGGCTGAAACCGCCAGCCGGACGGAAGCCGGACTGCCATGACCACCCTGTTGTTACTCGTCGCTTCTTGCGCCGCGGGCGTGCTGCTCGGCGTGATATTTTTCTGGGGGCTGTGGACAACACTCAAGCGGCTCAGCCGAGGACGTTCCACCGCCGTATTGTTGCTCGGCAGTCTATGCCGTGACTAGGGAGCCGGGCACTTGACCATCAATCCGGACAACATCGTTTACTGGCAGTGGGGTATGCTGCACCTCAATGCCACCATTGTCTTTACCTGGCTGGTGATGGCACTGCTGACCGTGGTCTCGTGGCTGGTGACGCGCCGCCTCTCCACGGGGACCCGGATCTCGCACTGGCAGAACCTGCTAGAAGTTTTGGTAATCGGTATGCGGGACCAGATCAAAGAGGTCAGCCGTCAGGAACCGGGCCGCTACCTGCCCTTTGTCGGCACCTTGTTTCTATTCATCGCCACGGCCAATCTGCTCAATATTGTGCCGGGTTACACCGCGCCGACGGGATCGTTGTCCACGACCACCGCGCTGGCCATTTGCGTCTTCGTCGCCGTACCGATCTACGGCATCGCCCACGAAGGGCCGTTGAACTACTTGAAGCATTACGTCAAACCGACGGCGCTCATGCTGCCTTTCAATATCATCGGTGAAATTTCGAGGACCATCGCCCTGGCGGTGCGCCTGTATGGAAACATCATGAGCGGCACGGTGATCGTGGCCATCTTGCTGAGCCTCACCCCCTATCTTTTCCCCGTGGTGATGCAGCTGCTGGGCCTGCTCACCGGCATGATTCAGGCCTACATCTTCGCCGTGCTGGCCATGGTTTACATCGCCTCGGCCACCTCGGCGCGCGGTGGAAGAGAAACAGACAGAAACCAACATGAAACCTCAACAGACTGAATCCAAGGAGACCTTATGGACAGCATTTCACTCATCGGCATGGCGTCGGTCATTACCGCCGGGCTGACCATCGCTATCGGCTCCATCGGCCCGGCGCTTGGCGAGGCGCGGGCGGTCGCCCAGGCGTTGAGCGCTATTGCCCAACAGCCAGACGAGTCCGGCACCATAACCCGCACACTTTTCGTCGGGCTGGCAATGATCGAGTCAACGGCCATCTACTGCTTCGTGGTAGCCATGATCCTGATCTTCGCCAACCCGTTCTGGGACCATGTCGCCAAGTCGACGGGAGGCTGAGGCATGGCGATCGACTGGATCACCGTATCGGCTCAGATCGTCAATTTCCTGCTCCTGGTGTGGCTGCTGAAACGCTTTTTGTATCAACCCGTCATGCGCGCCATGGAGCGTCGTGAACGGCGCATTGCGGATGGGCTTGAAGACGCTGAAATGCGCGAACGATTTGCCGACGAAAAGGCCCACGATCACCAGCAGAAAATAGACGAACTGGAGCGAATGCGCGCTGGGCTCGTTGCCGACGCCAAACTGGAAGCCGAGCACGAAAAACGGCACATGCTGGACGAAGCCCGTGATGAAGCTGCCGAAGCCCGGAAGAACTGGCAGCGACAGACGACCCAGGAGAAAGAGGAGTTTCTCAATAACCTCCAGAAACGGGCAGCCGACACGATACAGGTCATCGCCAAAAAAACCTTAGCCGACCTGGCGAATGCAGAGCTCGAGGAGCAAATGGTGCATTCATTTATTCGGCAACTGAAATCGTTGGACGACGAAGAATTCCGAATGGCGCTGCGGCAGTCGTCGACACCGGTAAGCGTCGTGTCCGCTTTCGAGCTTCCGACTTCGACACGCGCGCGCCTCACCCGCGCAATCCACGAGTACCTGGTTGAAGGCATCGAGGTCGAATACGATCGGTCTCCGGACCTCCTCTGCGGCATCGAGCTCAACGCCGAAGGCCGGCGTCTGGGCTGGAACCTGGACGATTACCTGGACCAGCTCAGCGGCCGCGTCGAAGAGGTGCTCTCTCCGGCCCAGGCAACGGGATAACGCCATGTTGCAGGAAATGCTGGACGATACCATTGCGGCACTGCGCAGCGCCGTCGCACGAGGGACGTCCGAACTGCACCCGCTGGAAACCGGCACGGTTACGCACATCGGCGGTGGCATCGCACGCATCAAAGGCCTGCCAAGCCTTGGCTACGAAGAACTGGTGGAGTTTCCCGGCAAGCAGCTCGGTATCGCGATCAACCTGGAGCCGGATGAAATCGGTGTCATGTTGCTGGGCGACAGTGCGTCGCTCATTGCCGGTATCGAAGTACGCGCCACCGGGCGCGAGGCCGACACCCCCGTCGGTGAAGGCCTGTTGGGCCGAGTGATCGACGCGACCGGGCGCGTGCTGGACCACGGCAAACCCCTGCGCTTCAATGAACGCCGACCCTTCGAGCGCCCGGCTCCGGCGATCATGGACCGGGCCCCGGTGACGGTCCCGCTGGAGACCGGCATCAAGGCGGTGGATGCCATGATCCCAATCGGTCGTGGTCAACGCGAACTCATCGTGGGTGACCGGCAGACCGGTAAAACCTCGGTGGCGATCGACACCATCATTAATCAACAGGGCAAGAATTTGATTTGCATCTACTGTGCCGTCGGACAACGCGGCACCGCGGTGGCGCGGGTAGTGGATACCCTGCGCCACCACGATGCGCTGGCCTACTCCATCGTCGTGGTGGCCTCCGACGAAGATCCTCCGGGTCTGCGGTTCGTTACCCCGTATGCCGCCACCACCATGGCCGAATATTTCATGGAAAAAGGGCGCGACGTACTGATCGTGTACGACGACCTGACGCGCCATGCCCGGGCCTACCGCGAGATTTCCCTGCTGCTGCGGCGCCCCCCGGGACGGGAGGCCTATCCTGGCGATATTTTCTACATCCACTCCCGGCTTCTGGAGCGGTCAACCCATTTGCACGGTGACCGCGGCGGGGGTTCTTTGACGGCCCTGCCCATCATCGAGACCCAGGCCCAGGATATTTCGGCGTACATCCCCACCAATTTGATCTCGATCACCGACGGCCAGGTCTACCTGTCGCCTACGCTTTTTCACAAAGGGCTGCTGCCCGCGATCGATGTAGGCAAATCGGTCTCCCGGGTGGGCGGCCGAACACAGTTCCCCGCGTTTCGCGCCGTCGCCGGAGATTTGCGATTGTCCTATGCCCAATTCGAGGAACTGGAAACCTTTGCCCGCTTCGCCACTCGCCTCGACGAGGAAACCCGGTCGACCATCGAACACGGACGCCGTGTGCGCGAGGTGTTGAAGCAATCCGAACATCGTCCCTTGCGCACCGCCGCACAAATAGTCGTTTTGAAGGCGGTGAATGCCGGTCTATTCGATGACCTGGACCTGGACGACGTGAGCGATGCGGAGTATCGGATTCAACGACGGGTTCTCGGCGAACTGCCGGAACTGTGCGCACGAATGGAATCGGGTCAAGTGCTGCAAGATCAGGAGTGGTCCCGGGTCCTGGAAGCGGCCGGCAACGCCGTGTCAGAGTTAAAGCGAGGCACCGGGAGTTAAACGCATGGAGTCCCTGGAACGCCTGCGTGCTCAACTGGACAGCCTCGATTCCCTGCACACCATCGTCAAAACCATGAAGGCCATGTCGGCTGCAAGCATTCGGCAATACGAAAAAGCAGCCGATTCTCTGGCCGACTACTATCGGACGGTAGAACTGGGACTGCACGTGGTGCTGAGGGACTTGGAGGAGCCGATTTTACCTCCCCCGCCTAAACACGCGGGCGTTTCAACGAGGAGATCACCACATACGCCCTGGGTCAGGTGAATTCCATCGCGCCGCACCCGGAGAACCGGCTGGTTCTGGCGGTGGGGGCGCGAGTAAGCGCGAGTCTGGAACACATGGGCGAGGCTGTGCAGGAGCATTTCCTGGCCCCGGCCGCCGCCTCGCAAATCACCACGACCGTGCAAGACATCTTACTCAAGGTCGATGAATGGCGCGAACAAGCCAACGTACACTATGTGTCCTTATTCTGTAACCGGCACCTGTCCAGAGACAGATACCGATCCACCCGAATCGATTTACTTCCGATAAATCTACGCCACTTTGGCCGGCTGGAGAAAAGCGCCTGGCCGTCGCACAATCTGCCCATATTCACCATGGAGCGGGAGCGGCTGCTCACCAGGCTATTACGGCAATATTTCTTCGTCTCTATTTTTCGCGCTTGCGCCGAGTCCCTGGCTAGCGAGCACGCCAGCCGATTGTTGGCCATGCAGTCGGCGGAACGCAATCTGGATCAGCGGATCGAGGAGTTGACCCTGACTTTTCGCCGCGCTCGTCAAAATGCGATCACCTCCGAGCTTCTCGACGTCGTGTCAGGTTTCGAGGCGATAACGAACACCGCTTGAGATTTAATGTATGGTGGATCGCTATTGCTATGGATAGTACGCTGATAATTGACACGATCATGAACAGGTTCGCTGATCGGACGGGCCTTGAATCGTCCGTGCCGCCCCGCCGTTATTTGTGGACCGACGCCTTCGCTGTCTGCAACTATCTGGGGCGATACCGCCAGACGAACAAAAAGGAACCGTTGCGTGCCGCGTTGAGTCTGGTCGAGCAGGTCCACGTGACCCTGGGGAGGCACCGCGAGGACGATCCGCGGTCCGGATGGATCAGCGGTCTGTCGGAGCAGGAGGGAAAGGCACATCCGACCCGGGGCGGATTGAGGATCGGTAAAAGCATGAAGGAACGCAGGCCTGGCGAACCGCTCGAGGAACGATTGGAATGGGACAGGGACGGCCAGTATTTTCACTATCTGGTGAAGTGGATGCACGCAATCGATTGTGTTGCGCGAATCACCGGCATGTCCCGCTACAACCTGTGGGCCTTGGAACTTGCCAAAACAGCCCATGAGAGATTTACCCACACGTCGCTGTTCGGGGGCAGAAAACTCATGTACTGGAAAATGAGTGTCGATCTCTCCTACCCGCTGGTTACCTCCATGGGCCAGCACGATCCGCTGGATGGGCTGATCACCTATCAACAACTCATGGCGACCGCCTCGAGATTTTCCGACATCCCGGCGGAACTCGATCTCAGTCGCGAAATCTCGGACATGAAGACGATGTGCCAGGGCTTGAACTGGACCACCGATGATGCATTGGGTATCGGCGGCCTCCTGACCGATGCCCTAAGACTGACACAATTGATCATCGATGCCGGCCTGCCGGAATCCGACCGGCTGGTCTCCCTGTTGCAGGACGCCGAGACCGGACTGAATGCGTTCGTCCGGCGAGCCGACCTGGATTACCCCGCCGCCCAACGCCTGGCCTTCCGTGAGTTAGGGTTGTCGATCGGTATACACGCCATCGAGCAAATGCAACAACTCGCCGCACAGCACCATGAGAACTTCTCCTGGCCAGCGGGATTCAACATGAAACTGACGGACCTATCGAGATTCGCGCCCTTGTCCAAAAGCATCGAAAGTTTCTGGCTGGAGCCCGCCCATCGGCGAAGCGACAGCTGGCAGGCCCACCGCGAAATCAATGAAGTCATGTTGGCAACCAGCCTGTCGCCTGAC
>CAMYOI010000463.1 GCA_947259955.1 uncultured Gammaproteobacteria bacterium | reverse complement strand
TGGCAATGATCGGTGCCCGCTTCAAGCATGCGGATCTGGTGAGCATCAACGCGAGTTTCGTGTTTCTGTGGGGGTTGGGAGATGTTGTGGGTCCTTCCATCAGCGGGGCCGCCATCGATATCTGGGGCCCCGATGGATTGCCCGCAACGGGGGCGGTGGTCTGTGCGTTGTTTCTCGTATTCATCGCCTGGCAGCGCCGTCGCGGTGCGGGGCCGTACCCGGTCTGACTGATTGACTGACCACCGGGGACGCCGCCCCACACGTTTCTCGGTTTCCCATTTTCCGGGGATTTCGATCGCCGGGATGCGGGCTAGCCCGCATTTCTCACCAGGATCCTGAGCGATGGCGCAGGACAGGTGCCGATGAACGCCGGGCTGGAGTGAGATGCATAGCCGTAGCTATGGATCGAATGAAGCCCAAGTTCAGCGGGGCCTGAACCAGCCCGCGCCGGGATAGGGGTTACCGATACAGGCTGTTTTTCGATCAACAGCATATAACCTAGCATGGTAAGTCCTAAGCAAGAATTTAAATCCGCCTGGTGAGAAATTCGGGCTAAATAGTTTTTCCATCTGCCGACGCCAGAAACTGAAACCTGGTACTCAACAGCGCAAGGGAGAAAATGCTGGCGATCAGGATGCCCTCGACGAGGCCCAGCACACCGTGATCGAGTTCGAACGCCAGCCACCAGCTTAGCGGAATCATGATGGCTATGTAGGACACGGCATGGGCGAGTGCGGGTACCCACGCGTCGCCACGACCGCGCAGGGCGCTGAGAATTACGATCTGCCCGCCGTCAGCGATCATGATGTATGCGGTAAACGCGATGACGGGCGCGACAAGCGCTATTAACTCGATGTCCCCGGTGTACAAAGCGGCCAGGGTCTCGGGCATGGCGAGCAAGGACAGCCCGAGCAGGGTCATGAATATCGTGTTGACACCAAGTCCCGTCCAGCCGGCCAGTGCAAGATCCCTGTGGTTAAGGCGACCGTGTGCCATGCTGACTCGTACAGCGGTAGCCGTGGCGATGCCAAGTGCCACCATGAATATGAGTGAAAGAAGGTTCAGTGCAATTGAATAGGCACCGAGCGCGTAAGTTCCCAGCCAGCCGGCAAAAGTCGTCAGGGTGGCGAATGCCGCTGATTCGAGTGCGCCGCTGGCGCCGCTGGCGTAGCCCAGCTGCCTCTGCTGTTGCCAATCCCGCCAGTGCGTACTTTGTCTGGTCCTGATGCCGTAGTCGCCATGATCGTGCATTCTCCAGATGTAGACGAAAAGCATGATCGCCAGCCCGAAACGGGAAATGGTGGTTGCAACCGCCGCGCCGGCGGCACCCATCTCCGATATTCCGAGATGGCCGTAGATCAGGATCCAGTTGAGCGCGATGTTCACGACATTCATGCTGATCATGGCAACCATTCCGGGTAAAGGTCTCTTGATTGCTTCCAGGAAGAAACTGTTGGTGACGAATAGCAGGTTCGCGGGCAGGCCAAGACCGAGAAGAAACAGCACTCTCCCACCCTCGGCGGCAAGTTTCGGTGTTTGTCCCGACAGCAGCAGAAAAGATTCCCCCAGCGTGCACAACAGCGCCGCGGAGATACCGAGGAACAGCGCGTAAGGCAACGATCTCTGCCACACCGCACCACATTCCGTGAAACGTCCGGCGCCATAAGCGTTGGCTGTAGCCACCAGTGTCCCCATCATGAGGCCAACGGAAGTGACGATCAACACGGTTACCGGTGCGAAACCCAATCCCAGGTACGCCACTTCCTCGGTGCTGAAGCGCGCAACCATTATGGTATCCGCCAGCGCCATGATGATGATGCCGGTACGGGTCAATACCACGGGCCAGGCCAGGCGGACAAGCTCCGCTACGTGGTGGCGGATGCGAGAACGCCACCAATTCGGATCAGTTTGCTCCGGATCTACCGTCGTGGCGTCTCTAGTCAATACTCTCCACGCTGCCGGACGGAAACAGCAATGGACCCGCCCTGGCTGCTGGATGCACCCTGGCCGCCGGATACACCCTGGCCGCCGGATACACCCTGGCCTCCAAATCCTGCGTTGATCTGGACCTGTCCGGAGCCCGTGGAGGTGCTCGAATTGCATGCTGTCAGCAGGGAGGCAAGGAACAGCGCGATCCAAGGGTAGGGCCGCAGCCGTGTGTTGCATCGGGTCGTCATAGTCGAAACCTGAATCAATAACTCGCATCCGGCATGGAAGACTTGCGCTGCTCGATGTAGGCGAGCAGGGCTTCGTCCGTTGCAGGATCCATCGGCGGCGGCTGATACTCGTTCAGCATCTGTTTCCATATCGCGTTGGCGCGCTGCGCCGCGTCGAGCGCCCCGTCGGCTTCCCACTGCTCGAAGCTGTTGTTGTCGGCGATGCTCGATCTGTAGAACGCGGTCTCGAAATTCGCCTGGGTATGTGCACAGCCCAGAAAGTGCTTGCCCGGGCCTACCTCTCGTAGGGCCGACATGGCCTGCCCGTTTTCGGACAGATCGATGCCCTGCAAAAAGCGCTGGATCATCCCCGCCTGGTCCGCATCCATGATGAATTTTTCGTAACCCATGGCGAGTCCGCCCTCGAGCCAGCCGGCGGTGTGCAGCATGAAATTGACGCCGGCGAGCATCGCGGTTTGCAGCGTGTTCGCCGATTCGTACGCGGCCTGGGCATCCGGTATCTTGGAGGCGCAGAGTCCTCCACCGCTGCGGAATGGCACGCCGAGCCTCCGGCTCAATGCCGCCATGACGTACATGAGCAGGGATGGTTCGGGTGTTCCGAACGTCGGCGCACCGGACTGCATCGAGATGGAGCTCGAAAATGTCCCAAAAACCACCGGAGCCCCCGCTCGAACGAGCTGAACGTAAGCCATCCCGGCCAACGCTTCAGCGAGAATCTGGGCGCAGGTTCCGGCTATGGTGACCGGTGACATGGCGCCCGCCAGGATGAACGGCGAGATGACCGTTGCCTGGTTTGCCTCGGCGTATACTTTCGCCGCACCTAGCATGGTGTCGTCGAAAGTCATCGGGGAATTGGCGTTGATGAGGCTGGTGATGACGGTTTTTTCGCTGCCGGTCTCGGCATCCAGGAACTCGTCCCCAAACAGGATCTTCGCCATCTCCACCGTATCCCGGGCCCGCTCCGCCGCCGTGACGGATCCCATGAAGCACTTGTCGCTATAGCGCATATGGCTGTACACCATATCGAGATGCCGCTTGTTCACCGGGACATCGACCGGTTCGCACACGGTCCCGCCGGAGTGGTGAAGCGCCGGCGACATGTAGGCCAGTTTGACGAAGTTCTGAAAATCCTCGAGCGAAGCGTATCGCCGGCCCTCGTCCAGGTTTCGGATGAAGGGCGAGCCGTATGCCGGGACCAGCACGGTATTGTCTCCACCGATGACGACGCTTCTCTGCGGATTTCGTGCGTGCTGGGTAAACCAGCTGGGCGCGGATGCCTGGACGATGGATCGACACATGCCCCGCGGAAACCTGACGCGCTCACCGTCTATCTCGGCACCGGCATCTTTCCACAGCGCCAGGGCATCCGCGTCATCCCTGAATTCGATGCCTATTTCTTCGAGGATAGTCTCCGCGTTCGCCTCTATGATGGACAGTCCTTCCTCATCCAGCACCTCGTAGACCGGGACCTTGCGCTTGATGTAAGGCTCGGTAGCGGCCGAACCGGACTGCGTGCGAGAGCGGCGCCTCGCCTCGCGGCCGCCGCCG
>CAMYOI010000462.1 GCA_947259955.1 uncultured Gammaproteobacteria bacterium | reverse complement strand
GCACATCGAAGATACGTATCCGAAGCAGGACACCACGGCCCTCATGTCAATGGCCGGAGCCTTATTGGGCATAGGCAAGCGAAATAAAGAGCTCAATTCTGCCGCGCTCAAGGTCGCCATGAAGATAGGCCCTATCGATTTTGATCCCGACGGGCGCTGTGAACCCATGGATGTCGCCAAGCATCTGACCAGCGAATACATCGTAAACAAACTGGGTATTTGATTTTTGCATGGCGACGAAATTCCACTCGTGATCCGAACAATTCATCATATCGAACGGCTATATTGGGTCGACTAGAGACGAAGGTACTGCATCGCAATAGGATTTAGGCCATCTTCCGCTCCTAGCTTCAAAGCTGCCGGATTGCTAATAGAGTGGTTCTACTTTCCTGTGCGAGAATTGAGGTTCTCTGAACGGCCAAGAAGAGTCATTCGTCAAACGACAGCGACACTTCGGTAGTTCGGGTCATGCGTCGTTCGCCGCTGTTATACGTTATCAATTCGACCTAAACATCCTCGCACCGTGCGCAGCTCACTCGGCGCGCGGCAAAACGCAACCGCACCTCAATCGCTCATGACGGAAACATCGTGTCGTGCGCGTATCGCTGGCCTCCCGCACCGGCCAAAACACACCCACGATTCGCACCGATTCTTGAGAGGAACCCCTATTTGTTGTACCCTGAACAACGTCGTAATCACCGATACACGCACTTCCGACACAATCTATCCCGAGCCGCACGCGCGTGCTGCTGTTGGGACTCGTCGCAAGATTATTACTACAACTTGAGCCAAAGGGGGATTATGCAATGAGGTCTACTGCTTTCAATTTTTCGCCCGCCATTGCCGGGCAACTTGTCGCCGCACTGATACTGGTCTTCGGCACAACGGCCGTGTTTGCGCAAAATGTCGAACCGATCGACTGTGACGGCCACGTGCTGCAGGGTGCCTATGAGGACGTCAGTATTGATGGCACCACTTGCACTCTCGATGGCGCCACGATCTATGGCTCGGTATTCGTGCATGGCGGCACCCTCTACACTACCACCAACGGTGCCACGATCCTCGGCGGCGTCCATTTGATTTTTGCGGACGACGTGACGCTGGCATCGGTCCAGGTACGCGATGAAGTCACTCTGGAGCACAGTGGCGACCTGATCCTTACTGGCGACTCGAGCGTGGCGAAAATCGCGATGAAGGAATCCGGCAACCTGACCATAGATGCGGGCGCATCCACTGGTGAGTTGCTGCTCGAGCATTCCGGCGACGCGGCGATCGCCGGCACGGTGGCCGGCATTCTCAGCAAGGAATCGGGTGGCGTCCGGCTCACCAATGCCACGGTCTTTCCCGGCGGTATCGCCATGGTGCTGGCGGGCGGCGCGTTGGAGATCTGCGGCTCGACGATCGGTGGGATCGACGGCGTACACCAGGACGGTAGCGGTGGTGTGAACGTGCTCGAGAGCGGCGATGTACTGGTCGTGGCCGAGGGATCCTGCGGCGTCAGTCAGATTGAGGGTGCCGTGATCGTGAAAAAGGGCGCCGGACACGTGCGTCTGGTCGGCGCTGCCCTGCACAGCGATCTGATCGTCGCAGAGCAGATCGGCGATGTCGAGATCGATGGCAGTAGATGCGACGATACTGTCATCCGATGCGGTGCCGTGAGTGACGTAAATGTCGAAAAGGTGATCGGTGACGTCACGCTGCGGTCGCTGACCACCGACAGCGATACTACCGTGGTGAGCACAGAGGGGAGCGTAACGATCACCGGGTCGACTCTCGGCAGTGATGTCAGGCTCCGCCTGAACAACGCCGTGACTGTCGCGCGTAACTCGTTCGCCCTCGAAGACGTACTCATGGCGAAAAACAAGGGCCCGATCCTGTTCGACCGCAACTGCGATGGTCGGCTGACAATTACGGAGAACGAAAACGTAATCATTACCAACAACAACGCCGACGACGCGACTGCGGCAGGCGCAGACTGTCAGTCGGGCTTCGGATTCAGCGACGCCGACGTCAGCAAGAACCTCGGCAGTTTGTTGATCAGCAACAACACCGGCGAGGGTTTGTACTGCGCCGACAATGATCCTGCGCCCAGCGGCGCCAGCAACAGCATCACCTTCAGCGACGGGCAGTGCGCTGGATTCTAGCTAAAGAGGATGGAGGTGTGGGCAGCTCCTGAGCATCCGTGTGCAGGGTACGGTGACTGCCCGCGCCCGTCATCGCAACTGACGCAACTATTTGAAGAGTTTCCTGTGTTCGCGGTTCGGATCGCGCGGGATGTCGACCATGATGGGCAGGTTCAAATGGCCGTGACCGGTTTCGTTATAGTGCGACAGTCCTTTGCCCCAGAGACGCAGGACTTCGTCGGTGTGGGCACAATACGGGATGGTTATCTTGGCCTTACCGTTCAGGATCGGCACGTCGATGCGCGTACCGAGCACGGCGTCCTCGATTTCATCAGTCTCGGGGTATAAGTAGTTCGAACGTTCTTTCCTTCGACAGCACTCCGCTTGCTTTCGTCGATCAGCCGTCGGTCCGCCCCGCGAAGTGTCTCAGACCGGCATCGCGCCCCTGGAATTCACCCCAATCACGGGGCCGCCTGCAAACCTATTGTCCTTCCGCCGGCCCTCTGGACAGACGTCCGCCGCGGCGCCACTGGCCTCGCGCACCGATAGTTCATCGTTGGGAAATCCGGCCAGTCTAACAGCCATGTCTCGGGCGGCGTCCGGCAAGGCGATCGCATCGAAGCTCCCGCCTCAGCAGACTTCGCATCGAGGTAGCAAGGTTCCTCTCGATCACTAACGGATCCTCAATACAAGCGATTATCCGTACTACCCGCCGTGACGGCAGTCTAATACAAGTACTGAGACGGATTGGGACTGGCCTGCTAGCCGTTGCCCATACTTACTGTTCTCGACTGACGGTTGTTCACGCCATAGCGGCCAGTGCAAATACACCTCGGGTGAGTAGATTTCGCTGCACCCTGTGAGTCAGGTCCCGGCCAAAAGGAGTCACTCGTTCCATTTATGTTACATCTCGTTAACAGACCAAGAGTCCAGGCATTGATTTGTATTACATCGAGTTTTGGCTAAAGTTGGTGCTGGGGGTTTCCTCCCAGCATGCGTCCATCGGGCACTTTTACCTCAGCCTCGCCTGCCGTAAGTATCGCTACCTGGAGCGGCTTATCGTTTCTTGAGTTTTTCACCGAGCTTGATCAATTTTTGTCGATCAGCCCGAGCTGCTTCCTCCTCGGTCAGTTCCGGCTTTTCCGTACCGCGCGATAAAACAATACGGTGCCGTATCCAGGCGGCCAGGCACAGGATTCCCGTCGCTCCGGCAGCGATAATGATAAACAGTGGCGAAGCAGTAAAGAGACAGACGCCCAGTATGGGCGCCAAGATCAATGAACCGGTAGCGAAATAGTGCGGGACCGGCGGGCCGGTTCGAACAGCAAAACCGAACAGCGCGGCGAGACTTACACCTGCTGCCACAAAGGGGACCAGGTTGATCAAGCCGCGACCCTCGTCGAGCAGCAGCAACGGCGCCGTGAAGTATGAACAGGCACCCAGCGCAGTGAGCGCAAAAATGGACCCCACGGCCCGCGCACTGCGGGCACCCGGTATGATATCCGTCAACCTCGCCTGTACTATCCAGGCCACCAGCCCGCCGCCGAGGACGGCCAACAAGCCGATCTGCGCGGGCCACCACCACGATGCCGCAACCATCGAGGTGGAC
>CAMYOI010000461.1 GCA_947259955.1 uncultured Gammaproteobacteria bacterium | reverse complement strand
GCCGATCATGAACGCGGTCAGCAAAGCCAGCGCGGGGCGTTCCCTGGCGGCATCTTCCAACTCTTTCACGACATTCTCGATTTGCACGGCCAGATCGCGGACGGCAGCCTCCGATTCGGACTCGGACGGCTGGGTTGCCTCGCCTTCGTCAGGGGCTGAGAATCTCTCCGCTTCAGCCACTTGCACCTTGTCCGATGCTGCCTCTGAATACGCCGCCTTGGAGGCGACTCGTTCGCGTTTGGCGTGCAGTTCTGATGTTTCCTGCTGCAGCGTCTCGAGCTCTTCGATGTCGTCTTGCGAATTCGTCATAATGCCACTCTGCTTGTTAACTGGAAGGGGTCGTTTGACCCGCGGATTCGTCCAACGTCGAGGCTGCGCGCGGTTGTTCTGGATTCAACCAGTCGGCGAAGACCTCGCTGTACACGGCCAAAACCGTCAGGAACAGCGCGGCGAGGATCGGACCGAGAACGAGGCCAGTGGCGCCAAACAGGGCCAGCCCGCCGAGCGTGCTGAGCATGATGAGCAGGTCCGGCATTTTAGTGTCCCGGCCCACGAGCAGGGGTCGCAGAACGTTGTCGATGGTGCCGACCACGCCCGCCGACCAGATCAGCAGGCCAAGTCCGGCAATCGTCTGCCCTGACATCAGCAGGTAGGCCACAGCAGGGGCCCACACCAGAGTGGCGCCGATGCCAGGCAGGATCGACAGCACCGCCATGATCGCGCCCCAGAAGATTGCACCCTCGATGCCGACCACGGCAAAGCCGAGGCCGCCCAGCGCCCCCTGAATGATGCCAATGGTCAGTGTCCCCTTGATCGTCGCCTTGCTGACCGACAACCCTACCTCTAGCATCCGGTCTTTCTCGATCCGCGACAGCGGGGCGTAGCTCATGATCTTCTCTACGAGCGCCGGACCGCTTTTCAGGAAGGAGAACATCGCGTAAAGCATAATGAACAGCTGAAAGAAGAACGCGGCCGTACCTTCCGACAGCCTGGCCAGACTCCCAGCGAGATAAACGCCAATCTGCTGCGCAACCTCGCCCAGCTTGGATACGATGTCGTCGCGATGGGCCTGTAGCTCGTCCGCGAAGGGGAGCCAGCCGGGCAATTCGAGTTGATCCTGGTCCTGGTTCGGCTGGCTGAGCTGCTGTTCGACCCACGGCGTAACGTCCTTGGCGACGCTCACGGCCTGTTCTGCAAGTGTCGCGGCCGCCGAACTTCTGCACGCACCAGCGATAGAGCGGATAGGTAATGCCACTCAACACCGCCGCCATCAGCAGCGCCTCGAAAAAGCCGCCGAGCATGGCCAGGAAGGCGACCGCATAGGCGATCGTCATCACCAGCACGAAGTTCCTGCGGAAACGCTCTTTGAAACTTATGGATATGGTCATGGCCAGGCCTATGCAAATAACTATTTCGGCGCGTTTGTCAGCTGAGCAGGTGGGTGAAGGCTTTCTTGAGTTGCGATAATCCGTCGGACAGTTCGTCTTCGAACTTCTCAAGTTTCTCGCTTGCCTGCTGCCCCTTCTCCTCGAGCTCGCTTTTGAATTGCGCAATCTGGTCTTTCACCGACTGCTTTTGCCGCGCCCACTCGGCCTTGACCTTTTCCTTGTCTTCGACGTACTGCAGCTCCGCCGCGGTCAGCTCGGCCTCGAGGGCATTGACTTCGGTGACGAATGCGCGCTTCAGACTGCGCACGGCCCCGGTCGCATCCAGATCCGCCGCGGCAGCGGCGCGGTCCACCTCGTTAACAAACCCCGCAATACTCGATTCAATCTGCTTCTTCTGCTCTTCATAGGCATCGCGGCCCTCGGCCCAGGCCAGCGCGAGCTGTACCTGCAGGTGCTCGAGCGCAGCCTTGAGGGGATCGATGACGTCTTTGTCCTGCCCACCTGCTTGCTCGATTTTTTCGAGAATGCGCTGGCCGGCCTGTTCAACCTTGTGCTTGTGCTCATCCACGCGTTGGCGCGCCTGCTCCGGTTCGAGTTCGAGCTGCGCGTCGACGGCATTAGCCTGGGCATCCATCTTCTCCACCTGATTGTCGATGCTCTGCTGCATTTCGTGTGTGGTTGTTGATTCGGTCTCTTGGGTTGTATTCATTTCGATTGCTCCGGTTAATGTTCGAATATATCCTCGTCAGCGTCGCGCGACGTCGATCAGCCCCCGACGGGTATCACGATCTGGGGCGGCGCGGAGTCGGGTCGTTTCGATCCGACTCGCGATGAGTAGGTGGCGACCATCGCCTCCAGGAACATCTTGGATTCGAGGTCGGCGTCGTCCACGTAGAACCAGTACCCGCGGTGCTGCACCCGATACGGAAACGGGGGTTCCTCTTTCGAGCTTCGTATTCGCACCGGCGGCAGATCCTGGACACCTCTGTTAATGGCGTCCAGGGTCGGGACGATGTCTGCGTGCGCCGCGGGCACCCCGACGAACCGCGTGGCGAGTCCGATTACATCGGCCATCGAGCGCGGCGAGACCCAGATAGCGTAAGGGTCTTCGTATCCCGGGCTGGCGTGCAGCGGCGGCCGGAAGACGTAGCGCGAAACCCCGGGTTCGACACCCAGATCTTGGAGTGCTGCCCGTACTTCGGGGCGTTCCGGGTCGGGCAGCGTCAGTGCCACGACGATGCGGTACCGGGCCAGCCGCACGTTCTTCCCGCCGTCTTCCTCGATGAAGTACAGTCCGGCGCGGAAGGCATTCACCTGGTCTTCGGCGGTCACGTTTCCCTTGGGCACGGCGGACGTGTCGAAATCCCATTCGGGAACCTGCTCCCAAGCGGCACCCAGCTCGATCAGGCGGGCAATGGCGTCAACGCGCTGCAGGTAGAGTTCATTGACCCGCCCGCCGACGAAGTCGTTGGCGTCGTTGATCGATGAGAACGAGAACAGCAGGCTCAGGGTCTGCCAGCGTGGGTGCGTCCGTGCAAAGCGATAGCCCAGCCCGAATCCGACAGTCTCGCTAACGGCGAACGGGCTGTAAAGCGCCTGGTAGAACGCCGCGTCGGACAGCGGCACATAGGTAACCGTGGGAGAGTCGCTGTAACCCACCGACGCCCCGACTTGTCCGGTGCTGCCCGGCTCGCCGATGCCGCCGACGCCCGCCGACGCGTCCGCGCTCACCGACCACTGGGCGTTGATTGCACTGACCGCAAAAAACTGCATAGGATCGGAGTATCTGGACCTCACGATGTTGATCAGGACCTCGCGCGCGACCGTGAGCTGGATCGCGTCATTGTACGCGGTATGACTTGAACTCAATCTCGAAGGTCCGAACGATGTGCAGGCCGAACTCAGCAGCGCGGCGATCACCATGATTGAAGCCTGCGCAAGCCGTGAAGACAATCGCCGGTTGAACATCGCGGAGTGTCCGCGGTTCCATAACTTAGCTGAATGATTCATAAAGCCACCTTCATTGACTTAGTAATAAAGCCCATCGGAATCGGATCCTGAGGCCGGCAAACCCTGTCAGTAACGCTGTGCTAACCAGAAACGCGGCCAGTGTTGTTCCGTTAAAATCAAGCTCAAGACTATACAAGGGTTGCACTCTCATATCTCCCTACGCAAACAAATGGTTCGTTAATTGTTTGATATAGTCTATCCCGCCGGCTTTGCGGGCATCCCCATAAACGAGGGGGAAATGAGTAGTTTGAGGCCCGCTACCAGGTCAACTTCTCGGCCAAATTTCCAGCGGAAGCCTTCGAACTGAACGGCAGCTTGCCGCCGAGCGGTTCCATCGGCATCTTGTCCGCCATGGCCGACGTCGTCAGGCTGATCATCATCAATACGGCCAGAACCAGGACCGAGACCAGCGCCAGGGTGACTATGGTTTTCGTTTTCATGTTGGGTATTACTGGACCAGTTATTACACGGACACGCTGCCCATTTGAGGGAATCGCGATTACTTATCCTGACACCTGAATCTTGACTGTATAAAACACCAAGATTGCGGCATTCTTTTCCTCTGCGGCCGCAGATAGATTGTGAAAGAGTTGAAAACGACCGAGATTTGTGCGGCGCTCATCCTGAGCCGCTTGCCTGCCGTTCCGCTAATCTGCGCCGGATCTCGGCACGCCACCTGGCCGCGTTCTCCTGTTGCTTCTCCAACAGGATACCCAGCAGGTAGGCGGTGACGGCGGCGCCTATCAGGGCGACACCGGACTCGAACACAATGTCTATAAAAAACTCTCGATAGCCTTCGGAAAGCTCAAACAGCGGATGGAACTTCATCAATTTCGACAAACCCACGAAAGCTACACCGAGCAGCGTCCCCGCCCACAGAAACAGCTTGTGGATGTTGACTGGCGCGGTCACCTCGTCGATCTGATCCGGGTGAGCCTGGAAGTACGCAAGCTCATCATCGGTTACGTCATCCGGCGACGTTTTCAGATAAAGCCTGAGAAAAATCCGATCCCGTTCCCTTGATTCCTTCTTCGTTGCCATTGTTATGTCCCCTTTTCAAAGGATTCAGCTTACCTCCCTATTCCATCAGTTCGAAGTCGTCGAGCACCCATGTTTTGTCGATGTAGCCTTCTAGCGGCCCGTAGAACCGGAAGACGACAAAAAAGCCTTTATCCGGATCGGTCTGGATGAAGTTTTGCTCTTTTCCCGCGGGTGGCTCGGGGCCGAAGTAGACGTCCACGGAACCATCCGGATTCATCTGCGGTTCCCGCAGACTGCTGACGGTGATCGGGCCGCCCGAGTCCAGCAGGCTGCGGCTCAGCGGATCGTAGGCCGTGACCGCCCAGAAGCGCTTCACAGGTGGGTTGGCCGGAACGCGAAGACGGTACTTCCTGTCGCCCAGTAAGTATGCTCCATTCTTGTCCCGGAAAGACGTCAGGTAGGCCGTACCGGCGCCCGGGGTGGTGGACAAGAGGTTCGGCGATACGACGATGGCCTGATAGTGCCATAGCGTCCGGGCATCTATATCCGTATTGCCGTTGTTGACGAAT